>JBBIQC010000286.1:0-1945 GCA_037442585.1 Oscillatoriales cyanobacterium bin_317 | reverse complement strand
GCATATTTGGGGTTAAGGCGAAGGGCTAAACGGAACTCTGCGATCGCTTCGTCTAGGTTGCCTTGCAGAGCCAGGGCAATTCCCAAGTTATTATGCGCCTCTACATCGTTGGGATTGAGACGCAGGGCCTGATGAAACTCTGCGATCGCCTCGTTCAGCTTTCCTTGTTGAGCCAGGGCAATTCCCAGCTTATAGTGAGCTTCTGCATCTTTGGGATCGAGATGGAGTGCTTGATGGTATTCTGCGATCGCCGCATCGAGCTTCCCTTGCTCAGCTAGAGTCATTCCCAGCAGAACATAGGCGGCAGCATTGTTAGGAATGAGTTGAACGACTTTTCGAAAGGCTGCTTCAGCTTCGCGAAATTCTCCCGCTTGAACTTGCTCCATGCCTTGCTCCAGATACTGAGCAGCTGAAACCTGTGGCGTTGAAGGGGGTTCAGAGGGAGCATAAGGCACTTGCAAACGGCTGTTTATAACAGTTGCCAGCGCATTTCCTGAAGTCACAAGGACTAAACCAATAACCACCGCAGTCAGAAGCGAAGACTGATTAAGCTTAGCCATTTATTATCGTCTCCATTTGCTAGGAGTTTTTAGCGCTAAACTCTATCGAAGCTCATAAATAGCGCTTCTTGATTTTCGTTTCACAGAACAGATTTATCTTGTTTTCTCATGCCATTTTTGGCTTTCTTAATGCTAGGGCATACTTTAAAATCTTTTGGTTCGTTAATTTATTCTGTAGCGATCCCCCTAAATCCCCCTTGAAAAGGGGGGCTTTGAACGGCTCACTTCCCTCCTTTTTAAGGAGGGTTAGGGAGGATCGAAACGGCTCGGTTGCCTCCTTTTTAAGGAGGGTTAGGGAGGATCGAATTGAGACATCGGAAGTCTGATAACACATGGCGATCGTGGAGGAGTAGTAGAGGAAATCCCGATAGGATACTAACCCTTCATGAGGGAACTCCAGCCCTTTTGCGAAGGGTTCCGTTGGCTCTCCGGTCTGGTCTATTTCATGATTATCGTCGTAGGACAGTCGAGCATAGTGAATCGCATAGTAAGTATGCATCAGTAAATAAAGAGGTTAAGGGGCTAAAATACCCACGGCTTTACGGATATCAGCTAGCGCCTGATTGTAGTCGATGATTGCAGCAAGATAGTTAACCTGGGCTTGAATCAGCCGCTGTTCATTCAGAATCACATCCGTTGTCGTAGCATACCCTTGAGAGAAATACAATTGCACTTTTCGCTGGGCTTCGGTAGCAGATGCGACGGCGGCTTTCGTGGCCTCGATTCGTTGCTTGGCAGAGTTCAGGCTTAAGATGCTGCTTTGTACGTCATAGCGGATTTGGTTGATGGTGGCTGCAAAGCGCGATCGTGCCTGATAGGCTTTCGCCTGTGCCACATTTGCCTGACCTGCTGCAAGTCCCCCATCAAATGCATCCCACTGAATTTGTACTCCGGCATTGTAACCGCCGAAAGTGCCGTTGGTCTTGTCTCCAGTCAACCCTTGCAGGTTGGTAAACAGACTCAATTGGGGAGCGGTAGAGGCGAAGGCGGCGGCTTGGCTAGCCTTAGCGGACTGTTCCAAAGCGAGTTGCTGTTTCGGTTCTGGACGCAGGTTAAAGGCTTTGACGATCGTGTCCTCAATCGAGAGATCCCAATTGCCCATTTCTGTCACCCGATCGCTGGGTTCGAGGGGTTGCGGTCCTTCCAGACTCAACACCTTAGACAGTTCAACCTGTTTGACCACGAGCGTATTCTGGGCTGCAATTAAGTCCTGGGTGGCTGTCGCTAGCTGAGTTTCAGATTGCAGGACATCCAGGGGAGTAGCCAGTCCAACCTTCAGTTTCTCTCGATTGTCGTTCAAAAGGGATTGAGCGCTCTTGACTGCAGCCTGACTGATTTTGACACTACCGTAAGCGCGTTGGATATTGTTGTAAGCGGTGATGACC
>JBBIQC010000285.1:5254-6375 GCA_037442585.1 Oscillatoriales cyanobacterium bin_317 | reverse complement strand
GAAGGATTTTTTATCTGTTTTGTCAGGGTCGAGTGATCGCACAAAGCGTGGCTCCCCAAACAAGAATTGGAGATCTTCAATAACACTCAGTTGAGCTTTGAGTGCCTCAAATGCATAGATCGTAAAGTATGCAGAGACGATCGACAGTCTCGAGCCTGATTGGATCTTCTCTTGTAGAAAACTGCCAACACTCCCTCGATGATGGTTGTCCCGAATTCCAGAAGCAGGAAGTGCCTGAGTATGGCTCTTTGTTTTGGAGATCGTCATAGTACTACCCTTGCTGGAGGCGAGAGTCGGATATCCTATGATAACAACCGCTTCTCAGACAAAATAGCTATTCCTTAGTCAAAGTATTCTTGGGCTTACCGATGTTTCTGGGAAATGCCTTCACCGATGGATAAAGCCAGCTAACAGACAACACAGATGGCTGAATCGCTGGGCAGTTTAGTAATTTCTTCAGAGGCAAAGTAGAAGGTTGGATGGGAAAGATCGGGTTTCTCACCCAACACCCCCCATGCTTGATGGCCTGTTCAATTCTCAAACTCGCTACACTGTAGAAGCGTCTGGTTGAGCGGTAGTTCAATCACTTTGCCACTGCCAATTGGGCGTGATTTGAGTTCAGCGTCATCAACTCTGGCCCTCTGTTTAACCTATGCCACAGTTCCAGATTCAAGCTCCGTTTGAGCCAAAGGGCGACCAGCCAAAAGCGATCGCCCAATTGACCCAATTCCTGAACAAAGGCCACCGTTATCAAACCCTGCTGGGGGCAACGGGAACCGGAAAAACTCATACGATCGCCCGCGTGATTGAAAAGATGGGCCGACCAACCCTGGTGCTGGCTCACAACAAAACGCTGGCGGCTCAGTTGTGTAATGAGTTGCGCGAGTTCTTCCCCAACAATGCCGTTGAATACTTCATCAGCTATTACGACTATTACCAGCCGGAAGCTTACATTCCCGTCACCGACACTTATATCGCCAAAACCTCTTCGATCAATGAAGAGATCGATATGTTACGGCACTCCGCCACGCGATCGCTGTTCGAGCGACGGGATGTGATTGTCGTGTCTTCCATCAGTTGCATCTACGGTTTGGGGATTCCCTCCGAATACCTGAAAGCTT
>JBBIQC010000285.1:0-5244 GCA_037442585.1 Oscillatoriales cyanobacterium bin_317 | reverse complement strand
ATTCCCCTGCGAGTCGGAGAAGAAATTAACTTACGGGGAGTGATTCGTGATCTGGTATCGGTACAGTACAGCCGCAATGACCTGGAACTGGGACGGGGTCGCTTCCGGGTGAAGGGCGATGTGCTGGAAATTGGCCCTGCCTATGAAGACCGAATCATCCGTGTGGAGTTCTTTGGCGATGAAATTGATGCCATTCGCTATATCGATCCGGTTACAGGCACAACTCTGCAAAGTATGGAAGGGGTCAACATTTATCCGGCTCGTCACTTTGTCACCCCAGAGGAACGGTTGAAGGAAGCCTGTGTGGCGATCGAGCAGGAATTAAAGGAGCGCTTGGTAGTCCTGGAAGGGGAAGGCAAACTACTGGAAGCTCAGCGGCTGGAGCAACGCACCCGCTATGACCTGGAAATTTTGCGGGAAGTCGGGTTCTGCAATGGCGTGGAAAACTACTCCCGTCATCTGGCCGGACGAGAAGCCGGAGCACCTCCCGAATGCTTGCTGGATTACTTTCCCAAAGATTGGCTACTGGTGATTGATGAATCCCATGTGACCTTGCCTCAGTTGCAGGGGATGTATAACGGCGACCAGTCCCGCAAACGGGTATTGATTGAACACGGGTTCCGGCTCCCCAGTGCGGCAGATAACCGTCCTCTAAAAGCTGAGGAGTTCTGGGAGAAGGTGAACCAGTGTGTGTTCGTATCGGCGACTCCTGGCACCCGTGAACTGGAATTGTCCGACGGCGAGTTTGAGGTGAAAAGCGACGGCAAGAAGGAAACCAAACTGTACCAGGCAGGGACGGGACGAGTTGTGGAGCAGGTGATCCGGCCCACAGGAGTCCTGGATCCGGAGATCTTCGTCCGACCCACTCAAGGCCAGGTGGATGATCTCTATGGCGAAATTCAGGAGCGGGTCAAGCGTCAGGAACGCACGCTTGTCACTACGCTGACCAAACGGATGGCCGAAGATTTGACCGAGTATTTTCAGGAACGGGGGATTCGAGTACGCTACCTGCACTCTGAAATTAATTCCATTGAGCGGATCGAAATCCTGCAAGACCTGCGAGAAGGAGAATTTGATGTCCTGATTGGAGTCAATCTGCTGCGGGAAGGATTGGATTTACCAGAAGTTTCTCTGGTCGCAATTCTGGATGCGGATAAGGAAGGTTATTTAAGAGCAGAGCGATCGCTGATCCAGACCATTGGCCGAGCCGCTCGTCACGTTCAGGGACAGGCGATTTTGTACGCTGATAACCTCACGGACAGCATGGATCGGGCGATTTCAGAAACCGAGCGCCGTCGCGCAATTCAGATGCAGTACAACGAGGATCATGGCATTACACCGCAACCGATTGTTAAAAAGCAAAGTAATTCCATCCTGGCCTTTCTGGAAGTCTCTCGTCGCCTCAATGCCCACGAGCTAGAGCAGGCCTACGAACATGCCAACGAAATTCCGATGGAAAACATCCCGGAACTGATCACGCAACTGGAAGCCCAGATGAAAGAAGCGGCTAAGAAACTGGAGTTTGAAGAAGCCGCAAAATATCGGGATCAAATCAAACATCTGCGAGATAAGCTACTTGGCAGAAATTAGAGGATGGGTTCAGAAGAGGGGTTAGGGAGAGGTCTGAAAGGATTTATAGTCTCTGCAACAGACTCAAACCGTGAGTATCGGTGCCACAGGTGTTCAGTAATCTGTGGGTAGAACTGAGACGTTGTACCCGCTCTGTTTGTCGGGGACTGGTGCGCCAGGGAGTGGGATTATCGTAAGCATAGTAGGTTTCAACACCATCAATTCCCAGCAGAGCCGCCGCCGCAATCAAATCTTCTGGCGATCGCCGATAGCGGACGGGGTGCGCCAGGACGGCTAAACCACCAGCAGCATGAATACTGGCAATCACTCGATCGGCTGCTGCATCGGTGTAATGAGGAGAATGGTATTGCAAATAAGGCTGCATAGCAGAGCTGGTGAGATCAAAGGCATAGCCGAGGATGTGAACTTCCGTATCTAGAAGCCGGGAAGTCACTTCTACACCCGTCCATAATCGGGGAATCGAGACAGGTGACTTATGACGCTGTTGGGCAGCCCAGTAATACTCCTCCAGCCAGCGATAGGCCCGCTGATATCCCTGTACTGAATGGTGATCCGTAATTGCCAGTCCTTCTAAGCCAATCGCGAGCGCCTGCTCCATCAACCCCTCTGGTTGTAGCCGACCATCCGAGCAGACCGTATGCATGTGGAAGTTAAATGATGTTGGGCAGCTTTCGGCATCCACTGTTTCAAACACCTGCCGCAGTGCTTGAACGTTACTTGGAGAAAAATGGGAAGAAAGACCAGCCTCAACCAGGTTCACGACCATAATGCCTCAAAAAGGTTCAGTAAGCGTGTCTATCCAATGACACAAACTTTAACATCAACTCTATCTTAACCTTCCTTTACGTGGGGCTTTTTTCTACAGGAAAGTAAAGGGATTGTCAATCCCTGAGATCGCAGCCACCACCGGGTGATCGCGGCATAGGATAAAAGATTTAGACAAATTTAATAAGAAAATTCAATCAATTCGAATGTTGTATGGTAAACGGGCGTAGATACCCATTGGATCGTTCAAGGCTCGCAGAATCCAGAGATCGGCCTGCAGTTTTTTGAACTCTCTGGTTAAAGGATCTTTGGTGCCGCTAACTTTTGCAGCCGAGTCTGAGAAATTCTCCAGAATTTGTTGCCCTAAGCTACGCGGTTTGGGGTACTCCTCTAAGCGCCAGTCATTACCCAGCTTGGCTCGCTTAGCCGCTTCCTGAATGGCAACCTGCAGTCCCCCAAAGTCATCCACTAAGCCGATCGCCTTCGCTTCCTTCCCCGACCACACGCGCCCCTGAGCGATTTCGGCGACTTTGTCTTTCGGGAGTTTGCGGGAATCAGCCACTTTACCGAGAAACTCGTTATAAATTCGGTCTACTGACTTTTGCATCAAAGCCAGTTCTTCCGGCGTTCGGGGTCGAGAAAGGGTCAGCATATCGGCAAAGCGCCCGGTTTTCACAACATCCCAGGTAATGCCGTTATTGTTAGCCAGCTTTTGAATGTTGGGGCGTAAGCCAAATACTCCAATTGATCCAGTAATGGTGTTGGGTTCTGCAAAGATGCGATCGCTATAGGTGGAAATCCAGTAGCCGCCGGAAGCCGCCACCGATCCCAGCGACACAATCACGGGCTTCACTTTGCGGGTTAAAATTACTTCCCGCTGAATTTGATCCGAAGCGGTGACACTTCCCCCCGGACTGTTCACCCGCAAAACCACGGCTTTCACATCATCGTCCTGCCGCAGTTCCCGCAATTGTTGGGCAAAGCGGCTGCCCCCGACCTGATCACTATCGCCATCGCCATCCACAATCTCACCCTCAGCATAGAGTACGGCGATCGTCTTGTTGGCTTTGCGACCTTTCTGCAATTCCTCTTCCGCCACCTTGGCATAGGATTTTAGACTGATCTGGCGAAAAGTCTTATCGTTTTCCTTCCGGCCTGTCAGTTGTTTGAGTTGAGTAACAATTTCATCCTCGTAAGCCTGTTTGGTGACAAGTCCTCGCTTGAGCGCTTGCGCGGGTTCCAGAATACCTTCACTATCCACAATGCTCTGCAATTGTTGGAGACTCAGTTTACGGTCTTTCCCAACTGTGACCAAAAATTCATTCCACAAGTCACCGATCAGTTGTTGGGTTTGTTGCCGGCTTTCTGGACTGCGCTTGGTTAACAAAAACGGTTCTACGGCGGATTTATATTTGCCTACCCGCGTCACCTGCATGCCAATCCCAAACTTTTGTAGTGCCCCCGCAAAAAAGGTGGTTTCCGAACTTAATCCATTCATTTCCACAGAACCAAATGGATTAATCGCGATCGTATTGGCAACGGAAGCCAGATAATACTCCGACTCCCGCCAGTTCACATCATAAGCAAAGATCTGCTTGCCGGCAGCCCGAAATCGTTGCAGGGCTTCCCGAACTTCCTTCAAAGTGGCATACCCTGCGCCGCCCCCGTCCCGGCTGGTGTCCCCATACAGATAAATGCCGACAATTCGTTTATCTTGAGCCGCCTGATTAATGGCATCCAGGACAGACCGTAAGGGAATGGTGTCTTTACTGTCTCCTGTCAGGGTTTCCTCTAAAGCTCCTGCCCCTGCTCTGCGGGAATCGGTAATCTGAGTGGACAGGTCAAAGGTGAGGACAGATTTATCTTTGACCTTCGGCCCCGGATCCCTGGAGGCCAGCAAAATTACCAGGGAAAGAAAGCCTCCGATGCTGACTCCCATAAAAATGAGCAGTGCCAGGAGGCTGGCTAGAGTGTATTTGAGGAAATCGCGCATGACAGTGATCCCTAAACAATGGAGTGCTGGTTCTCTCCATGCTGACGTGAAACCTGGGAAGACGGCAAGGGAATTTCAATCGTGTCCAAATCAGAGTTTTTCCATCAAAGAAACTTCTGTTCTGAACCTGGTTGAAGCGGATTTACCCCATTCCTGGAATCAGGCCGCCGCTGAGTCGCTTAATCGCCGTGTTGGCAATATCGGAGTAGCGCATTTGACCGCAGAGAATCCGCCCAAAGTAGACGGTAGCGGTTGGCCGTTTAATGCCCTGCTTGTAGCCCAATCCAGGAAAGCGATAGAAGGCCCCAGCAATCCGGTGTGCCCAGGCCATGTCCGATCCCCATTCTTCACTGACAGTTTTCGTGTAGTTTTCCAAAGCGGAGGAGGAACCTGCGAGAGCGGCATCGATCGCCTCAGCCGCTTTCACCCCTGTAAGTATGGCAGGACGCACCCCTTCAGCAATCAGGGGATCAACAATACTGGCGGCTTCTCCGGCCAGAAGCGCATTTTGCGTATGCAGTTTCTGGTTGCCGTCCCAGAGGCAGAGGGAATGGGTAAATTGCTTGCAGGCTGTGGCTGGAATTCCCGCTTGAGCCGCATAGTCTCCCAGTAAGTTGTGCAAATCAGAGGGGTCTCCACCTCGGAAGGTGGCCGCCGCAATGGAGCAGCCATTTTCTTTCGGGAAGCTGGATAGGTAGCCGTTTTTGACCATGCCGAACTCAAACCGGGCATCCAGATGTTCAGCTTCTGGGGCCACAGCTTCCAAAATTGCCCCCAGCCGTCGTTTTGGTTGTTTGAATCCCAGCCATTTGCTCATTGGGCCTTCAGCACCATCGGCAGCAATCAGGTAGCGACCTTCTACGGGGCCGTTGCTGGTGCTGACCTGCCAGCGATCG
>JBBIQC010000284.1:0-6383 GCA_037442585.1 Oscillatoriales cyanobacterium bin_317 | reverse complement strand
AAATTCCACAATCAGAATGGCGTTTTTGCTGGCTAAGCCAATCAGCATCACCAGGGCCACGTTCACGTAAACATCGTTGGTTAATCCGCGCAGGGCGATCGCCCCCAACGCCCCCAGCAGAGCCAGCGGCACCGTCAGCAGAATGATGATGGGATCAATGTAGCTTTCGTATTGGGCCGACAGGGTGAGAAACACCATGATGATGCCGAACAGGAAGATCAACGCTCCCAGGTTCCCGGCAGACAGTTGTTCGCGGGCGATGCCCAGCCATTCCCGTCCGATGCCGGGGAGGGCGGCCTGTTCGTAGGCGGTTTCTAACGCCTGAATCGCCTGCCCACTGCTATATCCGGGGGCTTCGTTGGCCTGGATGTTGATCGAGCGATAGCCGTTGTACCGCCCGATCACCTGGGGGCCAGTAATCCGGCTGATGGTGGCGATCTCCGATAGGCGCACCAGGGCACCATCGCGGGAGCGGATATTCAAACTGCCAATGTCCGCAGGCGAGTTGCGGAACGGGGCATCTGCCTGGACAAACACGCGGTAGTTACGGTTGCCCAGAGTAAAGTCGTTGACAAACTGGGAACCGAGGGTAGCTCCAATGGTTTGCAACGCCTGCTGAAAGTCGATGTTGAGAGATTCGATCTTGTTGCGATCTAGCTCTAACCGGAGTTGAGGAGTGCCCGTCGTAAAGGTGGTAGATGCGCTTCCGGCGATGGCAGGTTGCTGATTGGCTTTGGCAATGATTTCCCGTCCGTTGCTGGCAAAGTCATCAATCGAAAGTTGTCCGCCGGTGCGATCCAGAATCACCATCTCCACCCCACCCTGAGCACCAAAACCCGGAATAGCAGGCGGGTTAAACGCAACCACAATGGCATCGGTAATCGACCGGAAGCTGCCATTCAAGCGCTGCAAAACACCAAGAATAGAGGACTCCCGCGTTGTCCGTTCATCCCAGTGCTTGAGTCGGCCAAAGAATAGCCCCAGATTCGGGCCATTGCCATTGAAGCCCGCCCCACTGACGACAAAGGTGGATCGGACTTCGGGAACGGCACGCATCCGTTCTTCGACCTGCTTCAGAACGCGATCGGTATATCCCAGGGACACCCCATCGGGAGCCTGCACAATGCCCACAAACACTCCCTGGTCTTCAGGGGGCACGAAAGCGGTCGGCACGGCTTTAAACATAAAGACTGTTGCCAGTAACCCGGCCACGAACAGCCCCAGAATGATGTAACGAATTTTGATGAAGAACTGCACCCACTGGTAGAAGCGATCGCTGAGCCAGAAGAAAAACCGATTGAACTTATCGAAGAACCAGCCGAAGGGGCCTCCCATCGGTTGCGCTGGCCCCAGCAGAATGCCTGCCATACTGGGACTGAAGCTGAGGGCGTTGAACGTGGAAACGACGATCGCAAAGGCAATAATCAACGCGAATTGTTGATACAGTTTGCCCGTGGAACCCGGGAAAAAGGCCACCGGAATGAAGACAGCCATAAGGACGAGAGAAGTGGCGATCGTGGCTCCGCTTAAGTCATTCATGGACGCGATCGCGGCTTCTCTGGCGGTCATGCCCTGCTTCTGAATCTTCTCCGTACAGGACTCCACAATGACGATCGCATCATCTACGACCAATCCTGTAGCCAGAATTAATCCAAACAGCGTCAGGTTATTAATCGAAAAGCCAAACAGGAACGCAAACGCCATTGCCCCAATCAACGCCACTGGAATTGCAATCAGCGGAATGACGGTAGTGCGCCAGTCTTGCAGGAAGATGAAAATCACCAGCACGACCAGCAGAAACGCCTGGATCAGGGTAATCACGACATCCTGAATCGACACTTTCACAAACTCAGTTGTGTCGTAAACCAGATCGATTTTCAGTCCCGGTGGCAGGGTTGCTTCCACCTCTTTGATTTCTGAGGCCACCCGCCCCGCAATGTCCAGTGCATTACTGTCAGGTGCCTGGTAGATGGCGACCCCCACCCCCACCTTGCCGTTCACTCGGGCATTACTGACATAGCGTTCGGCTCCCAGTTGGGCGCGTCCCACATCCCGCAGACGAATCAGTCCCCCTTCACGGGTGCGCTGAATCACCAGATTGTTGAATTCACGCTCATCCCGAAACCGTCCCTCCACCCGGATCGGCAATTCAAAATTCTGTTCCTGTCCTGGGGGCGTCGGTTGCTGCCCCACACCACCAGCCCCCACGACCACATTTTGCGATCGCAGCGCGTTAATCACATCCAGAACCGTCAGGTTCCGACTTGCCAGCGCCCTTGGATCGATCCACAGCCGCATCGCATTCGGTTTATCCCCAAACGCCGTGACATCCCCCACACCGGGCACCCGTCGCAGACGCTCGACAATATTCTGATCCACATAGTTACTGATGAAAATGTCGTCGAATTCATCCCGATCGCTGTACACACCATAGATCTGCAAAATACTGCTGGAGGAGGCCCTCGTCGTCACTCCCTGCTGTTGTACAGGAGTGGGAAGCTGAGGAACAGCCTGAGCGACCCGGTTCTGGACATTCACCTGATTCGTGTCTTTGTTCGTATCGGATCCAAAAAAGACCGAGATCTGGCTATTTCCGGCAAAGGTGTTGGAGGTCATGTAGTCCATCCCCTCCACCCCGTTAATTTCCCGTTCCAGTACGCCCGTCACGGTGTCTTCCACCGTGTTCACATCGGCCCCAGTGTAACGAGCCGTCACCTGAATCTGAATCGGCGCAATGTCGGGCAGGTAGTTAATCGGCAGCAGCGGAATACAGACGGCACCTACCAGCAAAATAATCAGGGTGCAAACCGTGGTCAGCACCGGACGTTTAATAAAGGGCGTGGCAATGGAAAAGATCATGGGGTTCAGGTTTCTGGTTGAATGGGCACACCGTCACGGAGCCGTAAAATGCCCGATACGATCAGGGATTCTCCAGGCTTTAAGCCATTCAAGACTTGGTAGCTTTGCTGCTGGATATCCCCTAATTTCACAGGTCGCATCCGGGCCACCTGTTGCGTTTTTCCATTGGAGTTATCCGTTTCTGCCACATAAGCAAAACTCTTGCCGCTCATCTGCAACACCGCAGTGGTGGGAATTAACAGGCCAGTACCGCGATCCCAGATGATGCGGCCTTCCACGGATTGGCCATTGCGTAACTTGCCGTTGCTATTGGGAAACACCGCTTTGACCAGAACCGCCTGAGCCGCCTGATCAACCGAAGGTGAAATGAAACTCACCTGTCCAGTACTGATGCGATCGCGGGAATTGGGATCAATTAATTCCACGGTTAACCCTGGCCGCAACTGACCCAGACGATTAGATGGAACCGACATCCGCAACTCCAGGGCATCATTCTGGATGATATTGGTAATCGTCTGAGCACTGGACACCAGATCTCCTGGTTTGACAAAAATCTCGCCAATCACCCCAGCGATCGGAGCCGTCACCTGCTTAAATCCGACGTTTACTTCTGCTGAGGCCACCTGGGATTGAGCCTGCCGCACTCCGGCCTCGGCCTGACCCACCGCTGCCTGGGCCTGCTTAACCGCAACTTCTGCCTGTCCAACTCGTTCCTGGGCCGTTCGCACTCGATTGCTGCTAACTTCTAACTCAGTCCGGGCGCGATCATAGTCAAATTGTCCGATCGCTCCCTGACCCAGTAAAAACGTGGCGCGATCGAAGTTGGTTTTCGCTAACTTCTGGCTGGCCTGGGCACTGGCCAGTTCAGTGCGGGCGATTTCAACACCTTTTTCGGCATTCCGCAGTTGCTGCACTGCCACATTCCTGTTCGCCTGGGCTGCCCCGACCCCGGCCTGGGCACCTTCTAACTGGGGCGCTGTCTGGGCAGGCTGAATCGTGATGATCGTGGCTCCCTGCGTGACGCGATCGCCAGCCCGCACCCGCACTTCGGCGATGCGCCCCTGGGTTTCCGGTCGCAGTTCTACCCGTTCCACCGATTCCAGCCGCCCCACATACTCAGAACTTTCGGCTACATCACTTTTTTCTAAGACTTTCAATCTGACGGGTACGGCGGTTGGAGCGGCGGCCTCAGGGGTCTGCTGCTGGCAGGACACCAGCGGCATAGCCAGCAGTCCGCAGCCTAGAAGGGCCAGGGATTTAGCGAAATGAGCGTGGAATAGCCTCACTCTTAGCCAAGTTGGGTACGCATACTGCATAGGTTAATGTAGAAAGCAATCAATTAATCTGGCGATATAAGATTGTTGAACTTAAGAGGCGCTCCGAATGCCTGAGTAGTAGTGTGGGCAATGCCCCCGCCAGCGCGGAAAGCATCTACCCATAGGATGATATAGCATAGCCCAGGAATTCACGGCGATATGTGCTCAATTGTTAAGATCGCGTCGAAGCGCCCCAGCGTCTACAACCCAGGAATTTTCAGGCATGGGACATCATATCGATCGCCACTGTTACAGCCAGAATCAGCAGCTCGTTTTGGGATGGCTCGATCTGCACGCCATAGGTATCAGCAATCCGAAACCACTTCTTGGAGATCTCAGCCACCTTACGATCGCCGTCATCTATCTCATACTCAAAATCCAGAATATTTCCCTTAACGTCTAAGTCAGGCCCATCACCGATTTTGACCGTCCAGCGATCGCGGATCGGCGAAATCAATGCCTTCTTGATGGTGGCTAAACTCTCACCCTTGTCTCCTTCGACCGTCATCGTATCTCGGATGGTGAGTAGTTTTTGCTGCAATTTACAGAGTTTGTTGCCCTGCATATCCTCGAAATAGAGGGTGTCCCGGACGCGAAGCAGCTTGCCATCCACCTTAAAGGTGCGCTCACCCCGGTCATTTTCAATCCAAAAGTTATCCCCAATAGAGATCAGGTTCTGCCGCATCCGGTAGCGAGTAGCAGTTCCCCGAATTCCGAATACCTCCCGTTCTTCGCGACGCTGTTCCCGCCGTTCTCTAGCTCGATCGAACATAACTCAGACTCCTTGTATTTGAGCAAATTCGGATTAACGACAATCTGCTGCGATCGTTTTTTGCTTGACCTATGCAAAAGTACAGGAAAAATCTAGGAAAGTCATAGGAACTGAATCCCTTTACACTCGTCGGCCATAAAAAAGCGATTTTTGAATATCGTCCATAGCCCCTCTCGTTTGTGTCCAATACGTTCCGTTGAGACTGCTGTGGGGTATAGGGTGTAGTGAATGCAAGTGGGAACCGCTATAAACAGCACATTCGGACGACCATGAGTGCCCCAATACGGTTCATGGCAATCGCATCAGGGTGCTGTTCTTTTTCTCGATGTTGTCTACATCGTTTCAGTTTTCCTATCAGTTTCCTATTTTTTTTTCCTAATGTGAAAGGCTGTCGCATAAACTCTAAATTTAGGTGGCTTATCAGAAGATAGTTTCAGAATGTGGCCTCTGATGGTTCTCCTCGGGCGTAGGGCGAACATCGTCGCTTGAATGTCTGTACAGAGATACTGTTTTTCACCAAAATCTTGTTTTCTGATCATCTTCTGATAACTTTTTAACCATCTTCTGGAGAACTTAACAATGAGCACTCAAGTATCAACAGCCCCAGGTTCTCAACCCATGAGAGACGAGCATTTTGATCCCAAGGGGAAGATGCCGTCTACATTTACAGTTGAATTGCAAAATGGTTTGCGTAAGAGCCTGCCATTTCAGGATGAGCAGGATTTTGAAGAGGCGAAAAAAGGCTTCATTGTGGCCCCTCCCTACAAGCAGATTATGGCGGAAGCAGGCAATGTCGCCTGGGATATGGGTAGCTATGAGTTCCTGTTGCAAAGCTTTGATAGCGTGTTCGACAGCATTCATCCGTCGTTGCAACGTCAGGCCGTTCTCAACATGGCCTACGGGCTGTATGAAGTCCTGCCCGACAAGATCTATCAGGTGCGCGGGTTTGACCTGGCCAACATGACGATCATCAAGGGCAACACCGGATGGATTCTGTTTGACGTGTTGACCTGTAAGGAAACGGCAAAAGCGGCACTGGATCTGGTGAATCAGCATCTCGGCCAGCGTCCGGTGGTGGCGGTGGTATACTCCCATCCCCACGTCGATCACTTCGGCGGAGTGCGTGGCGTGGTGGATGAGGCCGATGTGAAAAGCGGCAAGGTGCAGGTGATTGCTCCGGTTGGGTTCATGGAACACGCGATCGCCGAAAATGTGTATACCGGAACGGCCATGATCCGCCGAGCTTACTTTCAGTACGGATTGCTGTTGCCGCGCAGTCCCTTTGGTCATGTGGATCAATCAATTGGTAAGAACACGGCTGCCGGACTGGTGGGATTGATTGAACCGACCCGATACATTGAGCAGGATATTGAGGAATTGACCATTGATGGCGTTCGTATGGTGTTTCAAAATACTCCTGGCACCGAAGCCCCCGC
>JBBIQC010000283.1:1136-6409 GCA_037442585.1 Oscillatoriales cyanobacterium bin_317 | reverse complement strand
CTGGTTGTGCGGAGATCAGATTCGTAAAGGGGCAGCTTTGAACGCCATACAGATTGCTGAATTGCTCGTGCAAAACGATCTCTTAAAGCCTGCGATCGCTCTGACTCGATAATTTTTTCTATCCTGGCTCGCAAGAATTACCCTTCTAGAGCCTTGGCTCATTTCCTGACTTGTTTACCCAACAATTAGCAATTCCCAAGAACTCGTGGTGGATTTTGGAAACGTTCTAACTGCAATGGTCACGCCATTTACCGACGATGGCCAGGTTAATTATGCGACTGCTGAAAAGCTGGCCAGTTATCTGGCAGATCATGGCACGGATACCTTAGTAGTCTGCGGCACTACCGGGGAATCTCCTACCCTGACATGGGATGAGGAATTTGAACTGTTCCATGTGGTGCAGCAAGCCGTGGCCGGGAAAGCCAAAATTATTGCCGGAACTGGCTCAAACTCTACCCAGGAAGCGATCGAAGCGACCGCAAAAGCCGCTAAACTGGGGTTAGATGGTTCGCTGCAGGTGGTGCCCTATTACAACAAGCCGCCCCAATCGGGTTTGTATCAGCATTTCAAAGCGATCGCGGAAGCCACTCCAGAGTTTCCTTTGATTCTCTACAATATTCCAGGCCGCACTGGGCAAAATCTGTTACCGGAAACGGTGGTTCGTCTGGCCGAGATTGCCAATATTGTGGGAATCAAGGAAGCCAGTGGAAATCTGGATCAGGCCAGTCAGATTCGTCGCAATACCCCGCCTGAATTTGCCATCTATTCTGGAGATGACTCGTTAACGATGCCTCTACTGGCGGTTGGTGCCAAAGGGGTGATCAGTGTAGCCAGTCATCTGGTTGGTTCTGAGTTGCAGACGATGGTGCAGGCTTTTCGCTCAGGTCAAGTTGATACAGCGATCCAAATTCACCTCAAGCTATTTCCCCTGTTCAAAGCCCTCTTCCTGACGACCAATCCCATTCCAGTGAAAGCGGCTCTCCGGCTCCAGGGATGGCAGGTGGGTTCTACCCGGCTTCCTCTCGCTGACCCTGTAGAAGAAGTCATGCAGGCTTTGAAATCTGTACTGGTCGATTTAGCGTTGCTTTAAAGGCTAAACAGGGTGCTGATCAGGCACGCTTGCTTCTCGTCCAAGTTTTCCTGACAACTGAATATCTCGTTTTGATTCATTTGGCTACCAACGCTTTTCAGGTGTTGAACTGCCAACGTTTGCTTTAACTGTTTTGTAAGGATACCAATGACCCAAACCAATTCAACGCCTGTACTGAAAATCATTCCTCTGGGTGGACTCCACGAAATTGGTAAAAACACCTGCGTGTTTGAAATTAATGATGAAATTGTGCTGCTGGATGCTGGTCTAGCATTCCCCACCGATGGCATGCACGGAGTCAATATTGTCCTACCCGATATGACTTACCTGCGGGAGAACCGCCACAAAATCAAGGGCATGATTGTCACCCACGGTCATGAAGACCACATTGGTGGGATCGCGTTTCATCTGAAGCAATTTGAGATCCCGGTCATCTATGGCCCCCGACTGGCGATCGCCCTCCTGCAGGATAAGTTGGAGGAAGCGGGAGTGTCCGATCGTACCGAACTGCGTACCGTCCGTCCCCGTGACATCGTGCGGATCGGCTCTTCGTTCTTCGTAGAATTCATTCGCAATACCCACTCCATTGCAGACAGCTTTACGGTTGCCATTCGTACTCCCGTTGGGGTAGTCATCCATACTGGCGATTTCAAAATTGACCATACGCCTGTGGATGGGGAATTTTTTGACTTCCAACGATTAGCCGAGTACGGCGAACAGGGCGTTCACTGCTTGATCAGCGATTCCACTAATTCAGAAGTTCCTGGCTATACGCCCTCTGAGCGATCGGTCTATCCCAACCTTGATCGCATCTTTGGTCAGGCTCAGGGACGGCTCTTAGTCACCACCTTTGCCTCCTCTGTCCACCGGATCAACATGATTCTGGAACTTGCGAAGGAGCATGGCCGGGTCGTCTCTGTATTGGGTCGCTCCATGCTGAATGTGATTGCCCACGCCCGCAATCTGGGTTACATCAAGTGTGAGGATGACCTGCTGAAGCCGCTCAACATGGTCAACAAACTGCCCGATAATCAGGTGCTGATTTTGACTACAGGTTCCCAGGGAGAACCCCTCTCCGCCCTCACCCGAATTGCCAATGGCGAACATCGTCAGGTGAAGATTCGTCCCGGTGATACGGTGGTCTTCTCCGCCAATCCGATTCCCGGCAATACGATCGCGGTCGTCAACACGATCGACAAGCTGATGATGCAGGGAGCCACGGTCAGGTACGGCAAGGAGCAGGGAATCCATGTCTCAGGGCACGGTTGTCAGGAAGACCAGAAGCTGATGATTGGCCTTACTCGTCCCAAGTTCTTTTTACCTGTACACGGGGAACACCGAATGCTGGTGAAGCATTCTCAAACAGCCCAAAGTATGGGCATTCCTGCCGAAAATATGGTGGTGATTGACAACGGGGATGTGGTGGAACTGACCCCCACCAGTATCCGGATTGCAGGCAAAGTTCCTTCCGGTATTGAATTGGTGGATGCCTCTCGATCGGGCGTGGTGAACGATCAGGTACTGAAGGAACGCCAGCAACTTGCTGAGGATGGCATTGTTACGATTGCCACGGTGATCAACTGGAAAGGCGAGTTAGTTGCTCGACCTGAAATCCACCTGCGAGGTGTGGTGACTTCTCTGGATAAGTCTCAGCTTCAGGAAAAGATTGATACCACAATCGCGATGGTGCTGCACGATCGCTGGCCCGAATTTGCTCGTTCCTTTGGCGAAGGGGTAGATATTGACTGGACGGGCTTACAGGTACAGATCGAGCGAGAACTGATCCGGATGTTGCGTCGCGAATTACAAAGCAATCCGTTGCTGGTGTTCTTAATGCAAAATACCGAAGCAGGAATGGAGCGGCCTGCAGCAAAGTCATCCCGGAAGGCTGAAGCGATCGCTTCCTGATGACTATATCGGTTAAGCTCAGTTAAGCCTTAAACTCCAGTTAAGTAATACCAGTAAGCGGTTGGGAGATAGTTTCCAGCCGCTTAGTCTTAAGATGCAACAGCAAGAGACTGATTCCGCTTAGCAATTTCCTGGGATTCTTGCCGAACATACCCCGAAACCACAGCGTGCTGCAGCTTCATAAACGCCTTGAAATCTTTAGCATCATATTTCGTCTTCAAGAGTTGCCGTAACTGTTCCTCTGCTTCTACTGTCAGACAACCAGAGACTAGCGCTTCCTTAACAATTTCACGAATTAATAACATTGCAGCTCCCCTACCTACTCTCCCAACTTCGGCGAATAGACTCAACAACTACGATATGGACTTATTACCGAACGTAACCCAACCAGCCTAGATCATCTTTAGCATTTCTTAACTTGATGATTATTTGAAAGAGAATGCCAGAATTCAGGGAACAGAATGGTACTAATCTAAGTGGTTTTACTAGGCAATGTCAAACACCCTGTATGAGCGTCTTTGTCTTCCAGGCTGGTTCTCAAAACCTTGCCATATAGTACTTTTAGCGAAATGAGAATTTTGCACCCTGTGTAGTCATCAGCAAGGGTGTGTAACTTATTACGCAGGAAATATTAACCTGCGGAATTAGTTAGCTAAGTAAATGAGTAAAAGACCGAAAACGGCCATAAGCAGGCGTATCTTTATACCTTACACTTCACCTCCTCCCTCACCAGGATGCTTTGGCCCATATTTCTATGACTATCATCAGAGAAGCTGTTAAATATGTAGGAGTGTAACAGCAATATGGCCAGAGAAACAAACCTCGACATCCGCGCCCGGATCCCGAAGTCGGTCGGCATACTCCCCGGTGTAGTAAAGCAAATCATTTTCAAGTCGGTACGCGGCTGGTAAGGGTTGCGTACAGGGAGAACAAAATTGAATCGCAGGTTCAGACGAGCCTGGGGATAGATGGGGCAGATTAACATTCCAGAAGGTGCCTGGTGCTGTAGATTGGGCCAGCAAGTTAGCTAAAACCCTAATTGTGTGTGCCGTAGCCAGATCCCAATCTATTTCCCGCTTTCCCTGCCGGTAATGCGAGATGGCGACTCCTGGAGTGCGATGTAGAGATGCCTCTCTGACAGCCGCAACAGTTCCAGAGACGTGGACATCAGCCCCCAGGTTCCCACCTGAATTAATCCCAGATAGAACATAATCTACTTCTAACCCCAGATAACTCAGGGCAATCCGGGTACAGTCTGCTGGAGTACCGGCGATCGCGTATTCCCAGTTCGATCGTTGCTCAATCTGGATGGGCCGATCGGTCGTCACCTGATGGCTACAGCCCGATAAATGAGTCTGGGGAGCCACAACCACTACGTCCTGATGAAGTGCCTTTACAGCCTCCACCAGTGCCCTGATTCCAGGTGCATCAATCCCATCATCATTCGTAACAACGAATACCATAAGTTAGGCAAACGAGTAAGAGCTAAGAATTGAGCTTAGCAGAGGTCGATGGGGATTGGGGATCAGGAATCGGGGACATAAACTTTGTCCAAGTCCAGAACCGTAGTTTTTCTGATCGGAAAACGACCGTTCTCTAGCTGGACTTGGTTTAGCATAATTTATGAAACAAGTTGTAAGTCCAGCGGGAACTTAAACCTCAAGACTGAAAACTCAAAACTTACAACTCTCAACTCTCAACTCCTTTAGCTGCCCAAAAAGATGCCCATGCGCCGAGCTGTAGTGGCCAGTGTTCCATCAGGGTTCACGGTCGAGTATTGATTGATGGCTTCTTCGATCGGTACGCACACAACATGCCGTTTTTGCCAGGTTACTACATGGTCATATTTCTCTTTGGCAATGAGTTCTACGGCGGCTACACCAAAGGCGGTGGCAATCAAGCGATCGGAATGGGAGGGCATGCCGCCGCGCTGAATGTGGCCTAAAACGGTGACGCGAGTTTCGGCTCCGATCATCCGGCAGATTTCCTGAGAGAGATATTGACCGATGCCACCTAGACGACAGTTTTCGGGATGCTCTGCGACAACGACTCGATCGCCCGCTTCTGTCCGAACGGCCTCTGCGACGACGATCAAGCAGTAATTCTTGCCTTGTTGCTGCCGTTTTTTAATGTGCTGACAGATGCCCTCCAGGGTGTAGGGAATTTCAGGAATCAGAATAATGTCTGCGCCTCCAGCAATTCCAGCCCACATGGCAATATGTCCGGCATCGCGGCCCATGACTTCCAAAATCATTACCCGGCTGTGGCTGGCGGC
>JBBIQC010000283.1:0-1108 GCA_037442585.1 Oscillatoriales cyanobacterium bin_317 | reverse complement strand
ATCGAAGCCGATCGAACACTCGGTGACACCAACATCGTTATCAATGGTTTTGGGAATTCCCACTAGATTGATACCACCCTGTTGCGCCAGCCGTCTGAGAATCGCCAGACTGCCATCCCCACCAATGCCAATTAAGGCATCCAGGCCCAGCATCTGGTAGCCTGCGATGATTTCGGGAGAGCGATCGCATAAACTGCCGTCAGCCATCGGAAATGCAAACGGATTGCCCTTATTGGTGGTTCCTAAAAAGGTGCCTCCGGTGGTCAGGTAAGGGTCTACTTTGTCAGGCGTTAAGCTAATGGCTTGCGGGGGGCGCTCCATCAACCCTTGAGTGGCCTCCCGAATTCCAAACACCTCCCAGCCGTAGGTATTCACCGCACTGTGAACAACAGCGCGAATGGCAGCATTCAAGCCAGCGCAGTCTCCTCCACTGGTCAAAATTCCAATCCGTTTGTGTTCTCCCATACGATGGCTCCCAGATAGATGGCGGAATCTCCGCTCACAAACTAAGATCTGACTCTATCGGGTTCTGGGGAAAAACAAGCTTAAGCAGGGTTAAAGGTTCATGCTGCCTCCAGCCCCTCTTCATGCCCAGAACATCTCTCCGTCGCTCCAGTAACGTTATGAGTGATACAGATACTAGCGGTTTATCAGCTCTAGAAACCGGACTCATTCCTTCGGCTCCCCCCGGTTTTAAGTCAGGATTTGTTGGCATTGTGGGACGACCGAATGTAGGTAAGTCCACCTTGATGAATCAGTTAATCGGTCAAAAAATTGCCATTACCTCGCCGATCGCCCAAACTACCCGGAATCGTCTGCGGGGAATCTTAACAACGCCAGAGGCGCAAATTATTTTTGTCGATACGCCCGGTATCCATAAACCACAGCATCAGTTAGGTGAGGTGCTGGTGAAAAATGCTCAGGTGGCGATTCGCTCGGTAGATGTCCTGTTGTTTGTGGTGGATGGTTCTGTTGCAGCGGGTAAGGGAGATGCCTTTATTGCAGAATTAGCCAGCCACTGCGAGGGGCCAGTCCTTTTGGGCATCAACAAAGTGGATCAGCAGTCTGCTGACTTTCAGACCATCGACCAGAGCTATGCAGCGATGGC
>JBBIQC010000282.1:0-6424 GCA_037442585.1 Oscillatoriales cyanobacterium bin_317 | reverse complement strand
GACAATGCTGTTACAGGCATTTGGGCCAGAGCGGGTACAACTGAATGCCAAATGCGTTGCGGTAGAACAAGACGCAACCAGCGCCACAGCGATTTTTGAGAATGGCCACCGAGCGACGGGCGATCTGGTCGTAGGAGCCGATGGTACTCATTCTGCAATTCGGCAATATGTGGTGGGGCATCCCGTAGAGCGACGCTACGTGGGTTATGTCAACTGGAATGGGCTGGTGCCTATCAGCGATGAGCTCGCTCCTAAAACGAGCTGGACATTATATGTGGGTGAGGGCAAGCGAGCCTCCCTGATGCCGATCGCCGACGATCGTTTTTATTTCTTTCTGGATGTGCCCCTACCGCAAGGGATGGAAAGTACTCCAGAAACCTATCGGGAAGAATTATCCGGTCACTTCAAAGGTTGGGCAAGTCCGGTACAAACCCTGATCCAACGGCTCGACCCCAACAAAACCAATCGGGTTGAAATTCACGATATTGAACCCCTGCAAACTCTGGTGAGAGGACGGGTGGCATTGTTGGGAGATGCAGCACATGGTACGGCTCCCGATTTGGGCCAGGGGGGTTGTCAGGCGATGGAAGATGCCTGGGTCTTAGCGAACTACCTGACCACCACGAATTTGAGTGTCACAGATGCTTTACTCCGTTATCAAGCGGCTCGCAAGGAGCGGGTAGCAGATATTATTCTACGGGCACGCAAACGGGCGGATATGACTCACGGCAAAGACCTGGAGAAGACCCAGCGCTGGTATCAAGAACTGAAGCAGGAAGATGGAACCGGAATCATGGCCGCGATCGCCAAAACCATCCTGGCTGGCCCGTTAAATTAAACCTTGTCCAAGTCCAGAACCGTAGTTTCTCTGATCGGAAAACGACCGTTCTCTAGCTGGACTTGGTTTAACTGAAATCCAGCAGAGTCAGGATTTTCCGCCAGGGAAACGAAGCTTCCAGACCTGGACAAAGGGTTAATTCAAGCTAATTCCATGCAGAATCTGGTAGGCTTGCTCAATGATTTTATAGGACTCAGCAGTGCGAAACTTCCAGATCGGGTCTTCAACGTCCGCTTCCTGGAAGCCGCGATCGCGGGCCAGGCAACTATAACACTGAGCGCAGCCTCCTTCAATTCCCTGCTCGCAGTCATGGGTTAACTCAAACATGGCTTGAAATCGGTTGCCTAATGCACTTAGGCCCAATTTCACAATGTCTGCCCGCGTTAAATTCAGTAAAGGCGTATGAATGGTCAGGGCCTCTGGATCTCGCCACAAAGCTTCACCTAAAACTCTTGCTAATAAGCTGATGTAAGTCTGATGGTGCTGCCAGTGGTCAGGAAAATCAGTCTCCGAAAGACCAATAAAAATATTTTGAATACCCTTTAAAGCCGCTCGCTCAGTTGCAAGGGTCAGCAGTGTCACCTGACGGGTTGCAGAAAACACAACCTCCGTTGTATTTCCTAAATCTCGGGAAGCAAACCCCAGATCTAACGGCTCTTTGGGCATTGACAAAGCAGGCTTTTGAAATACGGTTCCCAAATCAATAATTTCATAGCTGGCTAGAGGTAAAAAGTCGGCGACGGCCATTGCGCTTTCCAGTGCCATTGGCGATTGTCGTCCATCCTCATAGATAATGGCGTGTACCTCTTCAAACTGTTGACAGGCCAAAACTGCACAAGTTGTAGAAGTTTGCCGTCCATCGAGAATACATAACACTTTAGAAACAGGCATCGTGAACCTAGCTAAATTTTTTTAAACAAGGGGATAAGTCATCAAAGAAGTCGAACTAAACCAAGTCGAGCTAGAGAACGGTCGTTTTCCGATCAGAGAAACTACGGTTCTGGACTTGGATAAGGTTTAAATACACAGACAGCGGCACGAATACTCCCATTCAGTAGTCTCCCATTGATTGATTTGCTAAGACAACCGCACTTTAGGCTGTTAAGCCTAAACTTTGTAAACCTTGCGAGAAGCTTTGAAAATCCTTCTCTAGACGGATGTATAAGCTTTGACAACTTAAATATATGCTCGTAGAAAAGGGATTTCTGGAGAGACACTCAGCTTATCTGCGGATCTTTATTCTTATCTGCGGAAAACGTAGGTTTCTGCGGATGTTTCTCCTCACCTGACCTGCTCCCATCAATCTGGAGAAACCATCAAACTGGATAATAGAAACAGCCGTGATTGAGCAAATTTAGATGGGATTATCTACAGTGTTGCAGAACTATATCAACGGTCAGTGGTGTGCTTCTAATGCGATCGATTTTCTACAAGTCATTAATCCTGCAACTGTAGAATGTTTAGCGAAAGTTCCCCTTTCATCTGCTATTGAGACGGAACAGGCGATCCAGGCGGCTGATCAAGCCTTTGTTAACTGGAGAAAAACACCTGCGGGCGATCGCATTCAATTTCTGTTTAAACTGAAAATCCTACTAGAAGAAAACCTGGACAACCTGGCTGAGACGATTACCCTGGAGTGTGGCAAAACTTTATCTGAATCCAAAGCGGAGATGCGTCGCGCCATTGAAAATGTGGAAGTCGCCTGTGGCATTCCTACTTTGATGCAGGGTTACAACTCGGAGGATATTGCCAGAGGAATTGATGAATTCATGATCCGGCAGCCACTGGGAGTGGTTGGGATTATTTGTCCGTTTAATTTTCCGGGAATGATTCCCTTCTGGTTCATGCCCTATGCGATCGCCTGCGGCAATACCTGTATTATCAAGCCTTCAGAGAAAGTACCGCTCACGCTCCAAAAAGTGATGCATTTAATCGAACAAACGGGCTTACCACCAGGAGTGCTGAATCTGGTGAATGGCGCGAAGGAGGTGGTAGATGCTTTGCTGGATCATCCCAAGGTGCGGGCGATCAGTTTCGTCGGCTCTACACCAGTAGCCAGGTATGTCTACAGTCGGGCCGCCGCCACTGGTAAACGGGCACAGTGTCAGGGAGGAGCCAAGAATCCTGTGATTGTCCTGCCCGATGCCGATATAGAGACGACTACTCGGATTATGGCGGATAGTGCCTTTGGGTGTGCCGGACAGCGCTGTCTCGCGGCCTCGGTCGCGATTACGGTAGGAGCCGCCAAACAGACATTTACCGAGGCGATCGCAGAAGCAGCCCAATCCCGTCAGGTG
Source organism: Oscillatoriales cyanobacterium bin_317 (assembly GCA_037442585.1). GTDB lineage: Bacteria > Cyanobacteriota > Cyanobacteriia > Leptolyngbyales > Leptolyngbyaceae > Leptodesmis. The sequence goes on along the minus strand of JBBIQC010000282.1, from coordinate 3,289 downwards.
GGCTATGGATTGGATGAGGGGGTGCAAATGGGGCCAGTGATCACCTCTGCCAGTAAAACCCGGATTCAAGACCTGATTCAAAAAGGAGTGGAGGAAGGGGCCAGTGCTGTGGTCGATGGCCGCAATCCTAAAATTTCTGGATATGAAGCAGGCTTTTTTGTCCGGCCCACCATTTTGCAAAACGTGGATCCTGTGGGGAAAATTGCCACAACCGAGATTTTCGGCCCCGTTTTGAGTCTGATTCATCTGGAGACGATCGAGGACGCGATCGCGCTGATTAACCGGGGGCAATACGGTAATATGGCCTGTCTGTTTACCTCCAGTGGGGCCGCTGCTCGCAAATTTCGCTATGAAGCTGAGGCCGGAAATATTGGCATCAACATCGGTGTGGCTGCACCAATGGCCTTCTTTCCCTTTAGTGGCTGGAAAGATAGCTTCTTTGGCGACTTACATGGTCAGGGACAGCATGCTGTGGAATTTTTTACCCAGACGAAAGTAGTGGTAGAACGCTGGCAGGATTGGAGTCGCCAGTTCTGATCCCCTTGACAAGGCTACCTCAAATAAGAGGAAACACAGGTTGGGGTAGTCTTAGTTTGTAATTCACCGATGCTAAATCCTTCGCCAGGAGAGGGATCGTCAATGCGGGAGTTCCGATTATTCGTAGCCGGAACTTCCGGAGTCAAGTAGAGGATTCCTTTGTAGATTAAATCCTCAAGCCAGCTTTGATTCTTGGCATTGGCATACATGGCCCATTGCGGCTTGATTTGGGTAATATCCCGCAGCAACCGATACATGGGTTCACTAATGGGATAAGTGGTGAAGTAAGGGTTGGTGGGTGAGAAGAGTTGAATTGCTCGATCGCCGTGGTCAGGATTCATCTCCAAACGGAAGCGCAAATCTGGAGAGAGCGCCAGGAAATATTCTTCGCTGTTGGGGCTTCCCAGTAATTGACGCTGCTGAAAGTATTGCTGTACTTGAGTGTGAATGGGACGACTGGGATTATGGATTGTCCGGCTGTAGTAAGAGCCATGCTGATCCTCATCAGTCTGGCAAATGAGAATGTAGCCGAAGTTGACTGCCGTTAGTCCGGCATCCCGGAAATTCTGCAACCAGTGGTCTAGTTCTGCATTGTATTGTTCCCAGGTCTGGTTGAAGGCGGCGTGGCAGTGGGGAACCGAGAACACAATGTCATGGCGATCGGCGGTACTCAGGACTAATTTATGAGCAGACCCACCCTGCCACCACCGTTCCAGCTTGGCCTCGTACTCCTGAACATTCACCAGATCGGTCACGATAAATAAATGGCCCTGGGGGGCGAGGTGATTCGCGCTTTCAGAAATAATGCGTGCCAGGATGTCTTCTCCACTGGCTCCTCCATCGCGGAATTTAACCTCCCGGTTGGGGCTGGGAACAAATGGAGGATTGGCCAGGATGGTATTGAAGTAACCAGAAGCAGCCTCAAACAAATTGCCGAGATGGAATTGGATATTATTGATGCCATTCAGTTGGGCATTGAAGCGAGCAAAACGGATCGCCCTTGGATTAATGTCCACTCCCACAACTTCACGAGCATAACGACTGGCCGCTAATCCCTGAATGCCACTCCCACAGCACAAATCTAATACTCGACTAACTGGGATTTGGGGAGCCGTATGCACCAGCCCCATACTATCCATGCCCAGGTACATCACTGGTTCTTCATCCAACTGGTCTTCCTCTAACAGAAGATAGCGATGGTCAGTGGCAATATATAGACCTACCGCATCAAATAAATCTACGCGAGAAGCCCAGGCATCACCCCGCCGAGTCAGCATTCCCAGGCCACAGAGGGCGGTAAACAGGTCCTCCGTAAAGATTTTCCGGAGTCTGGTTTCTGGGAGGGCAGCACGCAGTAAGAAGAGCCGAATCAGATCGCCTAGAACCGTATGGGGGAGCAGGTAGCGATCGTAATAGGGCAGGTAGGTCGGTTCAATATGTTGTTGAGAGGGAATCTGCAGTAAGTTGCAAATGTTGGCTTCCGTATATCCAGCCTGACTGAGGCAATGATGCAACTGCCGCAGGGTATGGCGGGCAGAAAACCCTTCGTAGGCAAAAGGAGCAAAGGTTTGAGTAGATGCAACTGGAATGACGGACTCTGGAGGCAGCGGTTTGCCATAGGCATATAGCGGCTCCAGGCAATAAGTGCGGAGTTGCTGTGTTGCCCACTGCATCCGCTGTTCAAATTCAAAGGGCGTTAAGCGCAATTCCATGCGCATTTGCTCTAACCAGTTTTTGGGCGCATTCAGCACCGCTAGCAGTAACTTAACGTCCTCAAAACTGTAGGACGTGGGTTGGGCTTGCTGCGTCAAATCCACGAGAGTTGATTGACCCAATGGATCCAGGAGCAACACAATATCGTCTGCAAGTTGGGTTTGTAATGCACTGTAAAACGGTGTGTTGGGGAAAAGCATACTGGTTTCTTTATATTGAGCACCCTGGGCAGAGAGCGCTTTTAACTCCTCCATCGACCAGGGACAACCTGCCGTTTTGCCATAAAACAAGGCTTGATCAAGCTTTGCCATCAACTCAGTGACGGCAGGAATTGCTGTGGGCAGTCCGTGTGGCATGGAACACTCCCCGACTTTTGCCAAGTGCTCCTCGTAGCTGCGAACCGGAACATGACGTTTGGCAATCCAGAAGTTCTCGATCGCCAGATAATCAATATCGGTTTTCAGGAAGGTAGCGATCGCTTCGAAAGGAGTTTCCACGATCGGTTGGCCAGCCACATTAAAACTGGTGTTGAGTAATACCGGTGGGCCTTGTCGGGCTTCGACCAGTTTGTAGCAGAGGCGGTAGAAGTAAGGATTTTCAGCTTCTGTAACCGTTTGCACCCGGCCTGTACCATCGACATGGGTAACTGCCGGAATCTGCTCATGAAACTCTGGCTTAATGGGTGGCACCAGCAGCATAAATGGCGCGGCCACCGACTGTTCAAACACCTGAGAAACCGCTTCCAGGGGAATGACCGGAGCAAAGGGCCGAAATGCTTCGCGAAATTTGACTCGTGCATTCAAGATATCCTTCATGCGTTTGAAGGTTGGGTCAGCCATGATCGATCGATGACCCAGGGCACGCGGGCCATATTCCGAGCCTCCCTCAAACCGGGCGACAACGTTACCTTGAGCCAGAGCCTGAGCACTGCGATCTAACAATTCATCCGGAGTGAGTTCTTCAATCAGCAGGTCGGCCTGAAAGTGTTGTAATGCCTGAGTAATCTGATCCTGACCATAGGAGCGACCAAGAGTGGCTT
>JBBIQC010000281.1:2471-6456 GCA_037442585.1 Oscillatoriales cyanobacterium bin_317 | reverse complement strand
GTTGCTGGTGAATATTAATCCTCAACTGACATCGAAAGGAGCGGTAAAACAAGTTGTTTGCACGCTGAGTGACATTACGCGCCAGAAGCAGGCAGAAGCCGCTTTGCTGCAGAGCAAGAGTCAGTATCAAACCCTGGCTAATAATGTGCCTGGAATGATCTATCAACTGGTCTTCCGACCGGGCAAGGGATTTAAGTTTTCTTACATCAGTCCCGGTAGCTGTGAGATTTTTGGACTGGAACCCAGTGATCTACGGCACAACCGTGATTTACTCTGGTTTCTGACCTATCCTGAGGATGTGAAAGGCTTAAAGCGATCGATCATTCGATCGGCCAAGCAACTGTCCCCCTTTGAGTACACATGGCGAACGATCGCGGGAGGCCAGTTGAAATGGGTGAGTGCAGTCTCTCGTCCTGAACTGCAATCGGATGGCAGCATCATCTGGGATGGATTGCTGACCGATATTACAGAACAACGGCTGGCCGAGGAACGCCTGCGAAAAAGTGCTGAACGGGAACGCACGATCGCCCGGATTATTCAGCGAATGCGGCAAACCCTGAAACTAGAACGTATCTTTAGCGCCACAACGGAAGAATTACGAGATGCCTTGCAGTGCGATCGCGTAGTTATCTACCGGTTAACGACCAACCCTCAGGAGCAAATCGTGGCTGAGGCGGTGGGCGAGGGATGGAATTCTGCATTGAAACTGGCTGCAGACGAGGTAAGAGATCACTTACCCCTGCATGGCCTGGAAACTCAGGACAGTGTAGATACGCTAGGAATTAGTTATTGTCGCATTGCCGATATTTACCAGGCCAATTTGCAATCGGACTATATTGGCTACCTGGAGCAACTGCAGGCCAGGGCTTATCTGAGTGTACCGATCTTTTCCGGCCATCAATTCTGGGGATCCCTGGTGGCTTATCATAATGCGGCTCCTCGTGACTGGGATACGGCAGAAACCAAAATTGTGCTGCAAGTTGGAGGACAATTAGGTGTAGCTGTGCAGCAAGCTGAGCTATTGGAACGGACTCAACGACAGGCGGCTGAACTACGAGAGGCGAAAGAAATTGCTGATGCGGCTAACCGGGCGAAAAGCGAATTTCTGGCCAACATGAGCCACGAGTTACGCACGCCGCTGAATGCAATTTTGGGTTTCACTCAATTGATGCACCGCGATCGCTCCCTCACCCGCGAACACCAGGAATACATTGAAATCATTAGCCGGAGTGGAGAACATCTGTTGGCCTTAATTAATAACGTGCTGGAGATGTCCAAGATTGAGGCTGGACGAGTCACGTTGAACGAGGGGAACGTCGATCTTGCTCGCCTGCTGGATAATCTGGAGGCAATGCTGCAATTGCGGGCGCAATCCAAGAGATTATCGCTGGTGGTTGAGCGTTCACCAGTCTTACCCCGATATATCCGAACGGACGAAGGTAAGCTAAATCAAGTTCTCATTAATCTTCTGAGTAATGCCATCAAATTTACTCAACAGGGCCGAGTGACATTAAGAGTCAACGTAGCAGACCCCTGGCAACGGCATCTTTTGTCGGATACCACCACCCTTTACTTTGAGGTAGAAGACACGGGATCTGGAATTCTTCCCGAAGAAATTGACCACTTATTTGAGGCATTTAGCCAAACTGAAATAGGCTTGAAAGCCACTGAAGGGACGGGGTTGGGGTTAGCCATCAGTCAAAAATTTGTCCAGTTGATGGGTGGGCAAATTAACGTCGATAGTCGAATCGGTCAGGGTAGCACCTTTGCCTTTACCATTCAGGTCACGGTTGCTGCAGAAGCTCCTGTAGAACAGCCTGCCGCGATCGTTGGCAAAGTGATTGGGTTGGCCAGCGATCAGCCGCCTTGCCGAATTTTAATCGCCGATGACGATCCCACCAATCGCTTACTGTTGAATAAGCTGTTGAAAAGGCTGAACTTTGAAGTGAGAGAGGCGAACAATGGCCAGGAGGCGATCGCTCAATGGCAAGTCTGGCATCCTCACTTAATTTGGATGGATATGCAAATGCCAGAGATGGATGGATACGTGGCCACACGACAGATTCGAGAACAGGAGGCATGGGTCAATGGAGGGCACGAGGCACCAGCCAATCAATCGACAAATGACAAACGACCCATGACCAAAATTATTGCCCTCACCGCCAGCGCCTTTGAAGAGCAGCGACAGAAGATTCTGGCTGCTGGATGTGATGACTTTGTCCGCAAACCTTTTAAGAAAGAGGAAGTGTTACAGAAAATTGCTGAACATTTAGAGGTGCAATATCGCTATGAAGACAGCCCTGCCTCAAGTCTGGTGCCGAATCTGGTGCAATCTGAATCCTCAGCCTATACCCTGACACCGGATAGCTTATGCGTGATGCCTGTGGACTGGCTACAAAAGTTGCATGCTGCTGCCGCGCAGGGAAGTGATACGATGCTACTCCGCTTGATTGCCCAAATTCCACCCCAGCATGTCCTACTAGCGCAGACTCTGACTCAATGGGTCAATCAATTTCGGTTTGATCAAATCATGGAGCTGACTCAATCCTATCCAGGTTCTGTCCAATAGTTGGTGACAGTGCAATATGAATCATCAGGTTGGCATCGATAGCATTGATATTTTGATTGTGGATGATACGCCAGAGAATCTGCGACTGCTCTCTGTCATGTTATCCAAACAGGGATATCAGGTGCGGAAAGCGATCAATGGGCAGATGGCGCTTACAGCCGTTCAGGCTTTAAAGCCAGATTTGATTCTGCTCGATATTATGATGCCAGAGCTAGATGGCTATGAAGTTTGCAGGCAACTCAAGACCAACCCTGAAACCGCAGATATTCCTGTGATTTTTCTGAGTGCGTTAGATGATCCTTTTGATAAAGTACAGGCGTTTAGAGTAGGCGGAGCGGATTACATCACTAAGCCTTTCCAACTTGAAGAGGTACTGGCTAGAGCGCAACACCAGTTATCTCTACAGGTGGCGACTCGGCAACTGCGTGAACTCAATGCCTGGTTAGAACAACGTATTCAAGAACGCACCCAGGATTTGGAGGTTGCCAATGCTCAGTTAACGAAGCTGGCACTCCAGGATTCGCTCACCGGGTTGGCTAATCGGATTGCGCTCTTAAAACGACTGGAACAGGCAATAGAGAGGACTAAAGAAGATGCGGCGTACCAGTTTGCCCTGCTGTTTCTGGACTGCGATCGCTTCAAGATTGTCAATGATTCCCTGGGGCACGAAGTTGGAGATGCCTTGCTGATTAGCATTGCTCACCGTCTGGAACAGATCCTGAAACCGGGGGATGTATTGGCCCGATTGGGAGGAGATGAGTTTGCGATCTTTTTAGACCAGATCGAGGGAATTTGGACTGCCACTCAGATGGCGGAATACATCCTGCACCAGATTGCCGATCCATTTTGCTTGCCAGAACAGATGGTCTTTATCAATGCCAGCATTGGTATTGTGCTGGGAGATGCTCAGTATGAAAAGCCAGAGCATCTGTTGCGTGATGCGGATACAGCCATGTACCACGCTAAGGCGGCTGGCAAAGCCCAGTACCGGATTTTTGATGCCACGATGTACAGAACAGCGCTCCGTCGCCTGCAGTTGGAAATGGAGTTGCGACAGGCGATCGCAGAGCGTCAATTTATCCTCCACTATCAACCAATCGTCGATCTGCGAACTGGAACTGTTGCTGGCCTGGAGGCACTTGTGCGCTGGAACCACCCCACTCGTCTGATTTCTCCAGCAGAATTCATTGGAGTGGCTGAAGAAACCGGATTGATCAACGAGATCGGCACCCTGGTTTTACGAGAAGCCTGCCATCAACTCCGGAATTGGCAAAAGCAAGGATTAGTAGAGTCCCATTTGAGTGTGAGCGTGAATTTATCTGCTTATCAGTTTGCTCAACCTGATCTGATGGAGCAAATTTTGCAAATTCTGGCTGAGACTGAGTTGGAGCCGCATTGCCTGAAACTGGAACTGAC
>JBBIQC010000281.1:1646-2461 GCA_037442585.1 Oscillatoriales cyanobacterium bin_317 | reverse complement strand
TATGCAAAACGCAGATTCCGCGACTCAGATCCTGCGGGACTTAAGACAGCACCAGATTCAACTCAGCATGGATGATTTTGGCACAGGCTATTCTTCCCTCAGCTACCTGCGTTCCTTTCCGATGGATTACCTCAAAATCGATCGCTCTTTTGTCCAGGGATTAGATAAAACGGTGAAGGAACTCAATTTAGTGTCGGTCATTGTCGCGATCGCCCAAACGATGGAGATGAAAGTGATCGCGGAAGGGATTGAAACCCCTGACCAACTTGCTCACCTGCGATCGCTCAACTGCGACTTTGGCCAGGGCTATCTCTTCTCCAAACCCCTCCCAGCCCATCAAATTATTGACCTGTTGAGAGTTGAGAGTTAAGAGCCGATCGTAGGGGCGTAGCATTCGGGTAACGATTTTCGCGATGTCCCAGAAATGATCTGCCGAATGCCACGCCCGTACAAGACTTTCCACCCTCCTGCCCTCATCCCCGATCCTCAATCCCCCACTCCCTCCCATCTCCCTCCGGAGACTGGATATTTTTTGCCTGGGAGTTGAAATAATGAAGGAGAAAACCGACTTTTAATCAGGAAGGCAGTTCTGTGAATTTCAACTTCTTTGATCTGTTCTGGATCTTTTTGGCTATTTCATCCCTGCAACCCCTGTTGCAACGGCGACAAATTGAGTTTCGACGGGTGCAGGCTATCAAAGCTTTGGAACAGGAACGGAAGAGTCGAGTGATTTTGTTAATCCATCGGCAGGAATCCCTCAGCCTACTGGGAATTCCCCTGTCGCGCTACATCACGATCGAAGATTCGGAGCAAAT
>JBBIQC010000281.1:0-1636 GCA_037442585.1 Oscillatoriales cyanobacterium bin_317 | reverse complement strand
CTCACGCCTGCCGATGTGCCTATTGACTTAATTCTGCATACGCCCGGTGGTCTGGTGCTGGCGACGGAACAAATTGCCAGAGCGTTAATTCGGCATCCCGCCAAAGTGACGGTGTTTGTGCCGCACTATGCCATGAGTGGGGGCACGATGCTGGCTCTGGCGGCAGATGAGATTGTCATGGATGCGAATGCCGTGCTAGGCCCGGTGGATCCCCAATTGGGCAATTTTCCGGCGGCCAGCGTGTTAAAGGTTGTGGAAGAAAAACCGATCGAACGGATTGAGGATGAAACGCTGATTATGGCCGATCTATCCCGCAAGGCGATTCAGCAGGTGCAGCGGTTTGTCCGGACGCTCCTGACAGATGAGATTCCAACTCCTAAAGTGGCTCCAGAAAAGGTGGATGTAATCATTCAGGCACTGACCACAGGACAGGTGACTCACGACTATCCCGTGACGGTAGAAGAAGCCACGGAATTAGGGATGCCAATTACGGTAGGATTGCCCCGGCAAATTTATGATTTGATGGAACTTTATCCTCAACCTCAAGGAGGGCGGCCTACTGTGCAATATATTCCCATGCCCTACGGCCCGATGCGTCCAGTGTTGCCCGAACCCAAGGGCAGACCTTTGCCGGAAGCGGGTTCTACCTCAGAGAAATAGGTGTGACTTTGGACTTTTGGGCCAGAACCAGCGGTACCTGGATCAATTTGCTGACTGTACTGCTGGGGACATCACTGGGATTATTCTTGCGGGGGCGGCTGCCCGATCGCATGGTTCTCATCATTACTCAGGGCGTTGGGTTGATTACCCTGTTTCTGGGATTTACGATGGCGGCCAGCTTTACCAAAGTGCGGGTAGGTATTGTCGATGGCGTGATTTTGGGATTGGTCACTCTGGTACTCGGTGGTCTGCTGGGAGAGTGGGGCCAGATTGAGGAGCGGTTGGTGGCGATCGGCGATCGCTTAAAACAGCGTTTCAGTGGTGACAGTGGCTTTACAGAAGGCTTTGTAGCCGCCAGCCTGTTGTTTTGCGTGGGGCCGATGACCCTGCTGGGTTGTCTGAATAACGGATTAACCGGAGACAACCGCCTGCTGCTGCTCAAGTCGTCTATGGATGGACTGGCCGCGATCGCACTGACCAGTAGTTTTGGTATTGGTGTAGGGTTTTCGGTCTTAATTATTCTGGTTTACCAGGGTGGCCTCTCGTTGCTGGCGGGCACCCTGACCCAGTTCATTTCCGATCCGGCTACGGATCCTGTGGTTTTGCTGATTACAGGAGTGGGTGGTTTGATGATTGTCGGTATTGGCCTGAATTTGCTAGACATTGCCAAAATTCGGGTGGCGGCTTTTTTACCCGCATTGGTATTAGCGCCAGTGCTGTATTGGCTAGCTGGCTTGACGGGGAGAGGGTGATGAGGGTTGGGGATTAGGCGTATTCCGTAAAGCGGGAAACTAGATAGTCAATAGCTGTGTATCAATAGACACCGCTAAAAAAGCTCTGCGGTAAACCCCAGAGCAGTTTATCGTATCCCTTGCAAATCAAAGCTAAGGGTTAGAAAGCAATACTTCTCGGATAAGGCTTAACGTGAGTTCGACGGGCTAGAAAAAAGTGAAAGAAAAGCTGAGACTGGATTTGA
>JBBIQC010000280.1:0-6470 GCA_037442585.1 Oscillatoriales cyanobacterium bin_317 | reverse complement strand
ATGCGCCCGTTCTCATCCTGGTCGATGAGTGGGTTGCCTATGCCCGTCAGCTTCATGATAAGAGCGATTTGCCAGCCGGAAACTTTGATACTCACTTCACCTTTGCCCAGACCCTCAGCGAATCAGCAAAGAATGCCAAAGAAACCCTGCTGGTGGTTAGTATTCCGTCATCCGATATTGAGATTGGGGGCGATCGCGGCAAGGAAGCCCTGGACAGACTCAAAAATGCGATCGGTCGCGTGGAGTCTCCCTGGCGACCCGCCAGTGCGGAAGAGAGTTTTGAAATTGTGCGACGGCGCTTATTCCAAACGACCGCTGACCCCAGCCTATTTGTGCAACGGGACGCTGTGGTGAAAGCCTTCTCAGATATGTATCGCACTCAGGGACAGGAGTTTCCTGGCGAATGTAAGGAAGCTGACTATGAGCGGCGAATGCGAGATGCCTACCCCATCCATCCCGAATTGTTCGATCGCCTTTATTCGGATTGGTCTACCCTCGACAAATTCCAGCGAACTCGGGGTGTGCTGCGTCTCATGGCAAAAGTCATTCATTCCCTCTGGGAGCGAAATGACCAGAGCCTCATGATCATGCCAGCCCACGTTCCAATGGATGATCCGCAAGTGCAGTCTGAACTCACTCGCTATCTGGAGGACAACTGGATTCCCGTGATCGACAAGGATGTGGATGGAGCCAATTCCCTCCCCCTCTCCCTTGATCGCAATAATCCTAACCTGGGTCGTTACTCGGCCTGCCGTCGAGTCACCCGCACCGTCTACATGGGGTCTGCTCCCACCTTACGAGCCGCCAATCGCGGATTAGAAGATCGCAGAGTCAAGCTGGGCTGTGTTCAACCAGGGGAAAGTGTTGCCACCTTTGGCGATGCCCTGCGACGGCTTACGGATCAGGCCACCTATCTGTATATCGATGGCAATCGCTACTGGGTTTCCACTCAGCCCAATGTCAACCGCACCGCTCAAGAACGCGCCGATCAGTTTTTGAGCGATCGCTACCAAGTCTGGAAGGAAATTACAGATCGCTTAGAAGCCTTCAACAAGAAGCCTAGCGGTCGTCCTTCGGACGGTGCGGAGCACTATCGAGGAGAATTTAGTGCTGTCCACGTTGCTCCTGAATCCACCGCAGATATTCCAGACGACCCTTCCTTAGGGGTAAGGCTGGTGGTGCTTGATCCACAGCACCCTCACACTCGTTTGAGCGAAGACAGCCCAGCTCGCAAGTGGATTGATGATGCTCTCAACCACAAAGGTAGTGGGCCGCGATACCACAAGAATACCCTGCTTTTCCTGACCGCAGATAAAGCCAAAATTGAAAACCTAGAACGAAATGTCGCCCAATACCTAGCGTGGGAATCTGTTCTGGCTGACGATAAGAAGAAGACGCTTAACCTCGATAATTTTCAACGGAGTCAGGCTGAAACCAAACGGGATGGCAGTAACAAAGACGTTGATAATATTCTCTGTGATACGTATCAGTGGCTTCTAATACCCACTCAACCCGATGCTCAGGGCGGTATCGAGTGGAAGGAAACACGACTGCAAGGACAGGATTCACCTATCATGCGCGCCAGTCGCAAAGCAGTCTATGAAGGCGATCTGCTTGCCACTTATGCAGCTACCAACCTGCGACTCGAAGCACTGGATAAGTTTCTCTGGCGAGACACGAATCACATCGATCTAAAACGGCTTTGGGAATATCTTACCCAGTACCTCTATCTCCCTCGCTTAAAGAATCAGTCCGTTCTACTGGAAGCCGTTCGAGATGGAGTCACCTCAACGGTGTGGGCTGATAACTTTGCCTATGCAGAAGGCTTTGATGATGTAAAAGGAAAGTATCTCGGTCTTCGTGCTGCAACGGGCATCAGTCCCAGTATTAGCCCTCAAAGCCTTCTGGTTAAGCCGGAGGTGGCTCAGCAGCAATTTGATGCCGAAGCCGCTCAGGCAATCACAATTACCACTGGAGGGACTACAACCGTTCCCGTGGTCGGGGCAACTGGTGGTAGTACACCATCTGTTGGTTCTGGCGATAATACTGCAAAGGATGGCAAGCAGGACGGAGCAGGAGGAACTCAAGCACCTATCCTCCGTAGATTTTATGGAAATGTGGATATTGATGCAACGCGGATTAACCGCGATGCCCCGGCGATCGCGAACGAGGTCATTCAACATCTCACCGCGTTGAATGGCGCAACGGTCAAAATTACTCTGGAGATTGAAGCTGAAATTCCTGAGGGAGTACCTGATGATGTAGCACGTACTGTTATGGAGAATTGCCGGACGCTCAAGTTTAATAGTCAATCATTTGAGCAGAGTTGACATGGCGAAATCATGGAATATGACAGAAAGCGCTCAAACAAGTCACGAGGGATGGCTAACACGTCGCTGGTGTTAAGTTCAAGGTTGTCTGCCGCCGCTGCACTTCACCGTTAGGCTGAGATCGCTACGATCAACTTCTTGAATCTCTCAAACTATCCTGACCCTTCACGCTAAGCAAGTACCGACCTTGTCGAGGGTTAAAGAGTGACCAATTAAACCTTGTCCAAGCCCAGAACCGTAGTTTCTCTGATCGGAAAACGACCGTTCTCTCGCTGGACTTGGTTTAGAAGATCAAGTTGTTGAACACCCGGTTCTGCCGTTAGGCTATTTCTTAAACTGATTAAGCTGATGGATAGTAGGACTGTGAAGGGTCAAGTAAGGCTGACAGGGATTCAGCGTGTGGGTTGGGGATTGGGAGTGCTGACGTTAGCAACGATCGCCTGTTGTGCCAGCGATCGCCTGTTGCTGCCGGGATTAGCTAAGGTCGCTGTCAAACCGTTGCGCTCCAGTTCCGTTGGAGAAATGGGGATTGATGCTCTACGGCTGCAGAAGGCTCCTTATAGTCTAACGGGGCGTAAGATCGCGATCGGTCAGGTAGAAATTGGTCGTCCTGGTCTATTCGGGATTGATAAGGCTGTCTCTAAAAATCAGGTCATGAGTCCGACGCAGGTGTTTTACCAGAACGCTCTGGCCCGCATGAATACGGCAGACAGCCATGCTCAGAATGTAGCCAGTATCATCCTCAGTTCAGCTAAATTAATGCGGGGTGTGGCTCCCGATGCCCGTCTGTATTCCTCAGCGGCAGGTACCCCTAAGCGGTATGGTCAGCCAGAGGAATGCCTCTCAGCCCAACATATTGCCTTACAGAATGCTGGTGATGTGCGAGCGATTAACTTCAGTTTTGGGGAAGCACTGCGTCATGATCCTCGGCCCAAAGCTCAATTAGATGGTAATGCCTTGTTAACTCAGTGTGTCGATTGGTCGAGCCGCGTGCATAACGTGCTGTATGTCGTGGCCGGAAATCAGGGACGTGGTGGCATTTCCATTCCAACTGATAATTACAATGGCATCAATGTAGCTTTTACCACACGGATTCAGGATGTCTTTGCCAGGGTGGATTTTGCCAACCTGGGGGATCCGGCCTTTGGAGCCGTGGAAGGTCAGGAGAGCAATGTTGGCCCCCGTCGTTCTATTGGCCTTGTTGCTCCCGGAAATGAAGTGTCCCTGGTTAACCCCAACGGTAGTGTGACGACTTCCTCTGGTACCAGTTTTGCGGCCCCTCACGTCACTGGAACGGTAGCCCTGTTGCAGGAATATGGCGATCGCCAATTGCGCCAGAGTTGTAAATCTGATTCCGGTTGCTCTCTGCCCTGGACTCTGGATGCTCGTCGCGCAGAAGTTATGAAAGCTGTTTTGTTGAACTCAACCGACAAGCTGAAGGATCAGGGGGACGGCTTAACACTGGGCATGAGCCGCACGATTTTGGATAAAAACAATCGCACCTGGACAGAAGCTGATACCTCCCAAAATCCCAAAATTCCCCTCCACATTCAAATGGGAACAGGACAACTCAACGCCTTCCGGGCCTATCAGCAATTCAGTCCCGGCCAGTGGAATCCAGAACACCCTATTCCTGCGATCGGCTGGGACTACAGAACCATAGCTTCCCCAGATACTCCATCTCCCTCACTCCCGACTCCTGCCTACCGCGATTATGTGTTTGACAAACCGTTACAGCAGGGCAGCTATGTCTCCATTACCCTGGCCTGGAATCGATTGGTAGAACTGATCGACAAGAATCGCACCGATCGCTATGAATTGGGTGATGAATTTCGCGATCGCGGTCTGAATACCCTTTATCTGTATCTCATGCGGGCTGAGGACAATGACCCAAAGCGAAGTATCTGGTCGTCGATCAGTGATGTGGATAGTGTGCAACACATCTTTCACAAAGTTCCAGCAACCGGACGGTACAAAATTCGGGTGCAGTTTATGAAGCGAGTAAACGAACCTGTTCAGCCCTATGCGATCGCCTGGTGGAGTGTTCCCGCCCGTTGATTTGAGGATGATTCGGAGAGTGAGAGGGTGGGAGAGTGGGTGGAGGGGGAACAGGTCGGGAATGACGCAGGACAACCGACACAGAACAACTGACCAATGCCCTTCTATTTCATTGGAATAAACGGTAGATAGGTTTTGATGAATTTACGTACTTTAAGCAGGGTTACTGTGGATCTGACTTTCGAGGTTAGAGGCGCAGGGGGATGATAGGGAGCCTGTTGCTCGGCTTGCAGTGCGGCATACTCTGCCGGATTCATCGGTCTGCCATCCACGGGCGATCGGGCATCTAGAATAATCTCTGTCCGCAACACTTCTTCAGGAGTGTCTTGGGCAGGTGGTAAGGCCCACGTTGGGTTACTGCTGACCAAAACGAGGGGGGATAGTAAGCTAGCGATCGTGCCCCGTTGGATAACTTGTGACTTCATTGGCTCTGTCCTCTGCAGTTATTTTGTTGGCAACCCTTCAGGCGCACTGTAAACCTGAATTATCAATCCTTCTAAAACTCCGGTGACAAAAGCTGGGTAGTCCGCTGCTCCTACACGCAACAGAGCGGTAATCCGATATGTCTGATTTGCGACCAGGCCAATGGTTTTTAAGCCAGACTCAATCTGCAGCGTGGGAGTGTAAATGAACTGGTTAGCCGTCGTGTGGACGATCGCATATCCCAGGTCTAACGCTTCACCGCGCCCAATGGGTTTGGCATAAAAATCAACTCGAATGCACAGGCCCAGAGGCATTAAAGCGATCGCACCAGATTGGCCAAATTCGACGGTGATGGCGAAGGCGATCGCGTCTTCCTGATTCACAATTGTCCCTGAAAACTTGGAGGAACGGGTTGAAAAGACGGTCAGATCAAAAAGGAGACAATTCAAGGGGGCAATCTCAGCCTCAGTTTCCCCTCTAACCTCATCCGAAAAGTGGGAGATTGAACGGCTCCTTTTACTTCTTGTAACCTCTCTGGATTTATCCATTGCGATCGCTCCAATCTGGGAAAGCCAGGGGCAGAGATACTTTCTTGAGTTCCATATTCGCCTGAGTCTGCCCTGATTGACTGCAGTTAACTCTCTGGCTTCTAACTTTTTCTAAATCAGAAATTTCTTCTAGGACAGCATTTAAATCATAGAAGATTTTTCTACAAAAAAATCTTTTGCAATTCTCTTTTCCTTCCTGCTTCTACCCTTGCTCAGGCAGAATTTGCAACGACCTGATGTGTAGATTTGGTTAAAGATAAATTGCGGAGATGTAACGGTTGACGTTTATTTCAACGTAAGTGGATACACTATCGGAGTAGAGATTTCCGGTAAAGATTAAAAATTCAAATATTGAAGCAAATTCGCTTCAAATTGATCGAGAAAAACGGAAATCCTGATTACGTATGCTGTTTTCTGGAGGCTAAAAGGGATGGAAAGCCGAGGATTAGAAGGCGTGAATGATCTGATTCAGCGGGGTTATACCGTCAAAATCGGAGACTATATCAGTCAAGGATGGGAACTTTTTAAGAAGAATGCTGGAGGCTATGTTGTCTTCACCATTGTTCTGATTCTCGTAAATATAGTAGTAACCAAAATTAATGAATCGGCTTCCCCATTGGGAACGGTGATCAGCCTGGTTGTCACCGGGCCTCTGACAGCGGGTTGGTATATTGTCGCCTTCAAGCAACTGAGAAATCGCCTTCCCGAATTTGCTGATTTCTTCAAAGGATTTAATAATTTTCTGCCTTTCTTCCTGGTTAGCCTGATGACAGGAATCCTGATTGTTCTCGGTATGTTGCTTTTGATTCTGCCGGGAATTTACTTAGCTGTTGCCTATATGTTTGCAATGGCCTTTGCAGTCGCTCAACGAATGGACTTCTGGACAGCCATGGAAGCCAGCCGTAAACTCATCACTAAAAATTGGTTTTCCTTCTTTGGATTTGCCCTGGTGCTGTTCTTGATTAATTTGGGAGGGGCTTTACTCCTGGGAGTGGGACTACTGGTAACTATTCCCCTATCGGCATGTGCAGTTGCTGCCGCCTATGCAGATATTGTTGGGCTGGGGCCGGAGTTATCGGCAGGTGAATAGTGGATGGTGAAGGGACGGGTG
>JBBIQC010000279.1:4743-6472 GCA_037442585.1 Oscillatoriales cyanobacterium bin_317 | reverse complement strand
CAAAGCCGCAGGATGAGAGATATCCTGGCGAATCCGGCCTACCAGTACTTCGTCTTTGCCACTGGCATCGATCGGCATTGGGAAATAGTTGGCTGACCAATCTTCAACCAGCTTAACTCCTGGTGCCTGACTTAAAATTTGCCGCGCCTGTTCCACACTAAAAGGCTGCTCAAACTCCAGGTTAATCGCTTCTGAGTGTGCCCGCAACACGGGAACCCGAACACAAGTAGCGGTTACCCGTAAGTCTGGAGCCCCAAAAATTTTCCGAGTCTCGTTGACCATCTTCATCTCTTCCTCGCAGTATCCCTGCTCATTCAGCTTGGAATTGTGCGGAAATAGATTAAATGCTAAGGGGTAGGGAAAAATCTCTGTCTGGGGAGATTGGCCCTGCAAGATGGCCTGGGATTGTATCTTCACTTCTTCCATCGCTCGTGCCCCAGCCCCACTGGCCGATTGATAAGTTGCTGCCACAATCCGCTTGATGGGTTGCACCTGATGCAGTGGGAATACCGCGACTGCCATCAAAATAGTGGTGCAATTGGGATTGGCAATAATTCCCTGGTGGGTGGCGGCGGCTTGAGGATTCACCTCTGGCACGACCAGGGGAATGGCTGGATCCATGCGGAAAGCACTCGAATTATCGACGACTACGGCTCCCGCCTCCACCGCTTTCGGTGCCCAGACTCGGGAAGTGGAGGCTCCGGCTGAAGCCAGTACCAGATCGACTCCAGCAAACGAGCGATCGTCCACTGCCTCGACTGGAATACTTTCACCCTTGAATTGGATGCGCTGTCCCGCCGATCGAGGTGAAGCCAGTAGTTTTAAGTCGGAAACGGGAAATTGCCTTTGCTCTAACAGATCCAGTAATTCAGTGCCAACGGCTCCCGTTGCCCCCAAAATCGCAACTCGATAAGAATCAACCAAGTTAAGTACCCTCCAAAATTAGTAGCGGTCTGTAAAAGGCTTGTGTACCAGTAGGAATAAATAGTAGTGAGTCAAAAATCTGGGTATTGTACTGAGGCCCTATTTAAGACAAATGCGTATAAAAATACTTTTATCTTGCGTTCTGCATTATTTTTTCATGCTCTGTATTCTCTTCAAGCATGAAAGCATACGATAAATGATTCCCAAGATTCTAGCGGATTTTTTTAGAAACCCAGCCCCAATATCTAGCTTTTGGGAAAATCGCTTTTCCAGGATTCACGTTGAGCGAACCTGCTCCGGTAGGTTGCCTAAAAGTCAGACGCAATTCCGTCGCCTCTTCAGCATGGCATGAATGGGGTGCGCTTGAGCGATTTTTAAGATTTGAGGTTCCAATCGCGCCAACCGGAATCAGGATCCGTTACTATAGCTTATTGCGGCGATCGCGGTTTCAAGCGATCGTCGGCTGTTTGAATGCTCAAAACGCTGATTCAGCCCTTCTAGTCACCTTCTTAAGTACCGATGAAAGTTACCCAGGAAAAACTTCCCGCCAGTCAGATTGGTTTGGAAATCGAAGTCCCCCCCGAAATGTCTAAAAAGGCTTATGAGCGGGTGATTCAAGAATTTACTCGCTCTGCTAACATTCCTGGGTTCCGCAAAGGTAAGGTGCCCCGTCAGGTCTTAATTCAACGGATTGGTTCCCTGCGAATCAAAGCAGCGGCAGTTGAAGAACTGGTCGAAAACAGCCTGAAAGAAGCGGTCAAACAGGAAAATATCAATGCTCTGGGCAACTTTCAACTGCGATCGT
>JBBIQC010000279.1:0-4721 GCA_037442585.1 Oscillatoriales cyanobacterium bin_317 | reverse complement strand
CCCGACCAGGCTCTTACCTTTTCTGCCTCGGTAGATGTTCCCCCCGAAGTCGCGCTCAGCGAATATAGTGGCCTTAAGGTTCAGGCGGAAGAGGTCAAACCTGATCCAGAGCGAGTTGAAAAAGTCCTGCACAATTACCAAGAACAAACGGCCACTCTGGTGCCGGTAGAAGCACGACCCGCCCAAATGAAAGACGTGGCGGTTGTAGACTTTAAGGGCGTGATTCCCAGTGACGACCCCGACCAGGAACCTATGCCGATCCCTGGTGGTGAAGCTGAAGACTTTCAGTTGGAACTGGAAGAAGGCCGATTTATTCCAGGATTTATTGATGGAATTGTGGGCATGAGTCCGGGAGAGACTAAAGAGATTCAGGCTCAATTTCCCGAAACTTACCCTCAAGAAGACGTAGCTGGCAAAATGGCCACATTTACTGTCACCTTGAAGGAATTGAAGGAAAAAGAACTGCCGGAACTGGATGATGACTTTGCCCAGGAAGTCAGCGAATTTGAAACCCTGGCGGAACTGCGGGAATCTTTAGAGTCCCGGTTCGCGAAGGAAGCGGAGGATAAAACCCGCGCTAACCAGGAAGAAGCGGTTCTGAAGGAATTACTCAATCATGTTGAGGCTGAGATTCCGGAGACATTGATTGACCGGGAAGTCACCTATATGCTGAATCAGACAGCGATGCAGTTGCAGAACCAGGGCATTGATGTCAGGCAGTTGTTTACTCAGGAACTGATTGCCCGCCTGAAAGAGCAATCCCGACCGGAAGCCATCACCCGGATTAAGCGCACGTTAGCGCTGGGCGAAATTGCGAAACGCGAGTCGATTGAAGTTGACCCCGAAGAAGTCTCGGCTAAATCTCAAGAGTTGCTCAACGAACTGGCTGAACAGGGAGCCGATCGCAATATTGATCCAGAGCGCTTACAAAGCGTGGTAACAGAGGATCTGCTGAAAGAAAAAATTATGAACTGGCTGATTGAACATTCGACGATCGAGCTAGTTCCCGAAGGCACCCTGACCCAAGCTGAAGAGGAAGAGACGGCTGAGGACATGGAAGAGGCAACTGTCCCCGCTCCAGCAGCACCTTCATCGGAAGAGTCTGAACCACCGGTAACGGTGGAAGCCGCAACCGCTACGCTAGACATTACTGCTGAAACTGTGGCTGAGCCTGAAGTGGAGGCCCAACCTGAAGCACCAGTTCCAAAACGCAAACGCACGACTAAATCTGCAGCCACCAAAACGGAGGATACTCCCGCTGCAGATGTGGCTCCCGTTGAAGCTGGCAGTGAAGAGGTGCCTGCTCCAAAAGCACGTAAATCTACCAAAAAGCCGAAGCAAACTCCTGCTGAGTAGTGATCCCCGCTTACAAAAAGATTTGTCACAATGAGGCAAACTCATTTTTGTCCGGGAAAAAACCGGACTACAATGGCAAAGCGTAATCTCTAAGTAATCCTCCTGTCACAGATTCCTTAGGGCATAATTGGGGTATACCTGTGCGATTCGGATCCAGATTCAGTTGGACTGGAATAACGATCGCGAACGAGTTCAAGACCAGTGATTTCAGGCACAACAGCCAAATTATGCTGATATCCCAACCTGCTGATTACTCAATTATTAGTTCCAGTTCGTTTGAGGTCACCTCTGGCCCCAGCGGTGTTATTCCGATGGTCGTCGAGCAGGCTGGCCGTGGTGAGCGTGCCTTCGACATCTACTCGCGGCTGTTAAGAGAACGCATTGTTTTCCTGGGCACCCCAGTTGATGACAACGTAGCTGACTCTGTAGTGGCCCAACTTCTGTTTTTGGAAGCAGAAGATCCAGAAAAGGACATTCAGCTTTACATCAACTCTCCTGGTGGCTCCGTTACCGCAGGCATGGCCATTTACGATACCATGCAGCAAGTTCGCTGTGATGTTGCTACAATCTGCTTCGGATTGGCGGCCAGCATGGGAGCCTTTCTGCTCACGGCTGGTACCGCAGGTAAGAGAATGTCTTTGCCCAGTTCTCGAATCATGATTCACCAACCTCTGGGGGGTGCTCAGGGGCAGGCGGTGGATATTGAGATCCAGGCTAAAGAAATTCTTTATCACAAGCGCAAGCTGAATGAGTTACTGTCGTATCACACCAAGCAACCATTTGAGAAAATCGAAGCGGATACAGAGCGCGACTTTTTTATGTCCGCGACTGAGGCAAAGGAATACGGTCTGATCGATCAAGTCATTTCTAGACAGAATCTCCCCCAAGCTGGGGAAACTGTTGCTGCAGTATAGATAAAGAGGCACTATGTCCAAGTACGACTCCCATCTCAAATGTTCCTTCTGCGGCAAATCCCAAGAGCAAGTTCGGAAGCTAATCGCTGGGCCGGGAGTCTACATTTGCGATGAATGCGTCGATCTCTGTAACGAAATATTGGATGAGGAGTTGTTTGACTCCAGCGCGACGGCTCCTCAGCCCGTTCCCCGTCGAGAACCTTCAGCAGAAAAGCGAAAGTCTCGCTCGTCCAACATTTCCCTGAGTCAACTGCCCAAGCCACGCGAGATTAAAAAATATCTGGACGATCATGTGATTGGCCAGGATGATGCCAAGAAAGTGCTATCGGTGGCCGTTTACAACCACTACAAACGGCTCAGTTTCTTGCAGGCCAAAGGGAGTGGTAAGGTGGCTCCCGATGATGTGGTCGAATTACAAAAATCTAACATTCTGCTGATTGGGCCAACGGGATGCGGTAAGACCTTGCTGGCTCAAACCCTGGCTGAGATCCTGGAAGTTCCTTTTGCCGTCGCCGATGCCACCACCCTCACCGAAGCAGGCTATGTCGGCGAGGATGTGGAAAATATTCTGTTGCGGTTGCTGCAAGTGGCCGATCTGGATGTGGAAGAGGCCCAGCGCGGCATTATTTACATCGACGAAATCGACAAGATTGCTCGCAAGAGTGAGAATCCTTCGATTACCCGTGACGTTTCCGGTGAAGGGGTGCAACAAGCATTACTGAAGATGCTGGAAGGCACGATCGCCAACGTCCCACCGCAGGGAGGCCGCAAGCATCCTTATCAGGACTGCATTCAAATTGACACCAGCAATATTCTGTTTATCTGTGGTGGTGCGTTTGTTGGCCTGGACAAAGCGATCGAACAACGGATCGGCAAGAAATCGATCGGCTTCATCCAACCGGGAGAAGGTCAGTCCAAAGAGAAACGTACAGCCGATATTCTGAAGCATCTGGAACCCGATGATTTGGTGAAGTTCGGCATGATCCCGGAATTCATTGGCCGCGTGCCTGTGATGGCTGTAGTCGATCCGCTGGATGAAGATGCGCTGGCGGCAATCCTGACCGAACCCCGGAATGCGCTGGTGAAACAGTATCAGAAGCTGTTGAAGATGGATAACGTGATCCTGGAATTTAAACAGGATGCGGTGCGAGCGATCGCTCAGGAAGCTTATCGCCGTAAAACGGGTGCCCGCGCTCTGCGGAGTATCGTGGAAGAGTTGATGCTGGATGTGATGTACGAGTTGCCTTCCCGTAAAGATGTGACCCGCTGTACCATCACCCGCGAAATGGTTGAGAAGCGCTCCACTGCCGAACTCTTACTTCATCCCTCTTCCCTGCCCAAGCCCGAGTCTGCTTAAGGAAAATCAGTAGTTTCCCCGTGCTTTGAGCAAACAGCAAAAGAGTGAACCACACCTCCACAAAACCTTTCTTGCAAAAGAGGTTGATTGTTGTAAAGTTTAACGTTTACATGAGTTAAAACAGATCAACTCGTGGAAAGGATTTCGGATGCAGCGATCGTAGTTCGGGGTGGACGAAACCGCCCCGATGGATATCAGGCGTGCCATCGGAACCCATCCGAGTGGCATCACAGGAATTTCGGTAGAATGTGGAGAAGGGGTATCTGTTCAGGAATTGTCTGTATTGATTCCACATGGGCAGGTTGGTGTTACGACAGTTCGAGAAGTTCGAGAGGCAGGAGGTGACGTTGTACGAACATCAGGGAGAAGCCCATATCATGCAACATTGACAGGTCTAGTCCCTGATGAAATCAGTCGTCTTCTGACTCCAACCATATCCAACCCATCTAAACAGCCTTTGTGAACAGGGGTTATCTATGAGTTTATCCAGGGTTTTTGTTGATTTTCACAATGCTGATGACCATGGACGTTTGCTCCTCAACTGCATTGGTACGATTGAAGACTTAGCTCGTCAACAAGCTGAACTAGAAGATGGGCAACAACTGGTGCTATACAGTGAAGAACTAGAGGTGGATGGTGTAGTGCAGTTTTCAGAAGAGGAGAAGATTTGGGTCGCGACAATTGACTGGAATCAGATCAGGCAAGTTGAGCAACTGGTAGTTCAGGGTCAAAATTGAGTACACAACAATGCCCGACCGATATTCTCAGGATTATATCGACCAAGCCTTTTTTCATCCCAAAGCTGTTTTGTATGGCGTATATCAGTGTTCGTGGTTTTAACCACTATTACGAGTGGATTACGGCATCAGGAATTCCAGAGCCATCGGGTAAACCTGTGATGGTGTTTGTTCATGGGTGGGGTGGGTCGGCTCGCTATTGGGAAAGTACAGCGCGGGCGATCGCCGATACCTTTGACTGCTTACTCTATGACATGCGTGGATTTGGGCGATCGTCCCAGCAGGGCCAAACTCCCGATCTCCTGCTACCCCTGAAATCGGGTACTGCGGAAGACCTGAATTATGAACTTACATCTT
>JBBIQC010000278.1:0-6475 GCA_037442585.1 Oscillatoriales cyanobacterium bin_317 | reverse complement strand
AGTCAGGCAGCTAACATTCTTGTAGATCTGTTCAATCCTCTGAAAGAGATCACGATCGAACCGATCGATAAAGAGGATGACGAAGATAACGATCCCACGAATCAAATCCCGATCGAAGAGTTGCAACTTTCTGTTCGGGCATACAACTGTCTGAAGCGCGCGCAAATCAATTCCGTCGCAGATCTGCTGGATTACAGCCAGGAAGATTTGCTGGAAATCAAGAACTTTGGGGCGAAATCAGCCGAGGAAGTTGTGGAAGCCTTGCAACAGCGCTTGGGGATTACCCTGCCTCAAGAAAAATCTTCTAAGAACAATCATTAATTGCAGATTGTTCAGCCCCTCATATCCGTTTTTGTCTGCCATATTTTAAGTTAGAAAACTATGCGTCATCGTTGTCGTGTCCCGCAATTGGGCAAACCTGCTGACCAGCTGAAGGCTCTCCTGAGAGCGCTGACCACAGAGCTAATCCGCAACGGTCGGATTAAAACCACCAAAGTACGTGCTCAAGCGGTTCGGTCTGAGGCCGATCGTATGATCACTTTGGCGAAGGATGGTTCTCTGGCGGCTCGTCGTCAGGCGATGGGCTACCTGTATGACAAGCAGTTGGTTCATGCTCTGTTTGAGCAGGCCGGATCCCGCTATGGCGATCGCAACGGGGGATATACCCGCATTATCCGTACCGTTCCTCGTCGCGGGGATAATGCTGAGATGGCTATCATTGAGCTAACCTGACATGATTTCTGCGGCATCACAACCCACTCAGCGAGTTGCCCTGGTTCTGCAGTATCGGGGCACTCATTTTCATGGGTGGCAGTGGCAGCCCAAGCATCGGACGGTGCAGGAGGAGTTGGAGCAGGCACTCGCCAATGTATTGGGGCAACCCATTCGGATTCATGGTGCTGGACGAACGGATACAGGCGTTCACGCAGCCGCTCAGGTGGCTCATTTTGATGCCCCCTTGATGGTTCCGGCTCATCGATGGGCCGATATTCTCAACGCTCGTTTGCCGGAAGATATTCTGGTGCGGGCTTCGGCAGCGGTGAGTCCAACCTGGCACGCTCGATTCTCAGCCGTATGGCGGCGCTATCGCTATTTGCTGTATACCGAGTCTCGCCCTAATCTGTTCATTCGACCATTCTCCTGGCATTACTATCACGAGCCTTTGGATGAAAGGTTAATTCAAGAAGCGTTGAATCCTTTGATTGGTCGTCACCATCTGGCCGCGTTTCATCGAGCAGGTTCCAAACGTCCCCATTCCTGGGTGGATGTGCAGGAGGCGGAGTGTAAGCGCCAGGGGTCATTGATCTCCATTGAGGTGCAGGCCAGTGGTTTCTTATACGGAATGATGCGATTATTGGTTGGCTTGTTGGTGCAGGTGGGACGGGGATTGCGATCGCCCACCAGTTTTACAGCACTCTGGGCAGAACAGCGACGAGAAGAAGTCAAGTATGCTGCACCTGCTCAGGGATTGTGTCTCTTGCGAGTAGGATACCCAGAATTTCCTTTCCCTTCAGAGATTTGGTTCGACACTCAACCAACCTTTGTCTTTCCTGCTGTTGAACCCGCCAGTTTGGCCATCTAATCCCTCCTAAAAGTCTGTTTTTATCGATTGATTTTGTCTTTCAAGTACTACGGTCATGAACAAATCCTATCTCCCTCCTCAAGATTCCATAGAGCGCAACTGGTACGTTGTCGATGCAGCGGATCAACGCCTCGGTCGTCTGGCCAGCGAAATTGCCTGTATTTTGCGTGGTAAGAACAAGCCCACCTACACCCCCTTCATGGATACTGGGGATTTTGTCATTGTGGTGAATGCGGAGAAAGTTGACATCACTGGCAGAAAACGAGAACAAAAATTGTATCGCCGCCATTCGGGTCGTCCCGGTGGCATGAAAGTGGAAACCTTTGCCAAACTGCAGGCTCGAATTCCAGAACGGATTATTGAACAAGCCGTTAAAGGGATGCTGCCTAAGAACACCCTGGGACGGCAACTGTTTACCAAGCTGAAAGTTTACGCAGGCCCAGAGCATCCCCATCAAGCTCAAAAACCTCAAACCCTTGAAATTAATACTATTCCTGGAGGACAGTCGTAATGCAAGCTACAGAAGGACGGGTAATGTACATGGGCACCGGGCGGCGGAAGTCGGCTGTCGCACGAGTGCGGTTGGTTCCCGGTAACGGCCAACTTACCATTAATGGCAAGCCTGGTGACTTGTACCTCCAGTTCAACCCCGATTACCTGTCAGCCGCCAAAGCACCCCTGGAAACCCTGGGTCTGGAAAATGACTATGATGTTCTTGTGACGGCTCATGGCGGTGGATTGACGGGACAGGCCGATGCGGTTCGTCTGGGTGTAGCTCGTGCCCTGTGCCAGCTTGACCCCGATAATCGTAAGCCTTTGAAGATCGAAGGGTACTTAACCCGCGATCCTCGCGCTAAGGAGCGGAAGAAGTACGGTTTGCGGAAAGCCCGGAAAGCCCCCCAGTACTCTAAGCGCTAAATCCTGCTATCCTCCTTGGATCGTTAGAATTGATCTAGTTAGAACTGCAATTTGAGAGAAATCCATGCCTAAGTCTGATATTCATCCCCAATGGTATCCGGAAGCCAAAGTCTACTGTAATGGTGAAGTGGTAATGACTGTTGGCTCTACCAAGCCTGAACTGCACGTAGATGTGTGGTCAGGGAATCACCCGTTCTTTACCGGAACTCAAAAGATTATTGACACCGAAGGTCGTGTGGAACGCTTCCTGCGGAAGTACGGCATGATGGAAGGTGGTAGCGAGTCCTCTCAGTCCCAAGGGAAGAAAAAGGGTTAGCTGGACGGATCGGCTGAAGCTGGTAACTTCTCTCTGGCTGAGCGTTGATTCTACAGTAGTTCTAACCATCTTTCCGTCCTGACTGAGTAATCCCCTATGGCTGAAGCGTATCTGCTGGATAAGCTGCAATCTGTTGAGCAAACTTTTAATGAGTTAACCCGCCGACTGGCGGATCCCGATGTTGCCAAGGATCCGTCTGAATTTCAGCGGGTTGCCAAAGCTCGTTCTTCCCTGGAAGAAGTGGTTTCGACCTATGAGACCTGGAAGAGTTCCCAGGAAGAGTTAACAGGGGCACGGCAGATTCTCAAGGAGGCTGGGGGTGATCCGGAGTTGCAGGAGATGGCGGCTCTGGAGGTGCAGGATCTGGAACAGAAGTTGCAGGAACTGGAGAAGCGCTTAAAAATCCTCTTGCTGCCTAGCGATCCCAACGATGACAAAAACATCATGTTGGAAATCCGGGCGGGTACAGGTGGTGATGAAGCCAGTATCTGGGCGGGTGATTTACTCCGGATGTACTCCAAATATGCTGAGAGTCAGGGCTGGCGGGTAAAGCTGGTGAGTGAATCTCTGGCAGATATGGGGGGCTTCAAGGAAGTCATCCTGGAAGTACAGGGCGATCGCGTCTACAGCAAGCTGAAGTTTGAAGCCGGAGTGCATCGGGTACAGCGAGTTCCCGTCACAGAAGCACAGGGTCGAGTCCATACCTCTACGGCAACTGTAGCAGTGATGCCAGAAGTGGATGATGTGGAAATTCACATTGATCCTAAAGACATTGAAATGACCACGATGCGATCGGGTGGTGCAGGGGGGCAGAATGTCAACAAGGTGGAAACGGCGGTAGACCTGACCCACAAACCCACCGGAATTCGGATTAAGTGTATGGAAGAGCGATCGCAGTTGCAGAACCGGGAACGGGCGATGCAAATTTTGCGGGCCAAGCTCTATGAAATGAAACTGCAAGAGCAGCAGGAAGCTGTGACTTCGGCTCGTCGGATGCAGGTAGGAACGGGTTCCCGATCGGAAAAAATTCGGACTTATAACTATAAAGACAACCGAGTGACTGATCATCGGTTAAACCAAAACTTTTCTCTGGCTCCAGTATTGGAAGGGGATTTGGAAGATTTGATTCAAACCTGCATTTCCCAGGATCAGCAGGAGCGATTGGAACAACTGGCTGCTGAAAGTAGCAATCAACCATCTACCGTTTAGGTATGTTACCCAGGGACGATTTGCTGAAGGGAGTTGAGAATCGCGAAGCTGTAGCGCGAGTGATTGATCAGGCTGAGCAGGCGATTAAAACCTGGGATGTAGTAGCAACAGATTTTTTGTCTCCTCCGGAACTGGCAGAAGTGCGGGAAGCATTTAGCCGATTAACGGAAGTCCACCTGATTGCTTGGGGTGGTTATCCTCAAGCGGAACGACAGCGATTGGCGATCGCCCGTGCTGAACTGCCCCTGGATACTGACTCCGTTGCTCTCACGGCCCTGGAAATTGCTGGCAATTTTCTCTTTGATCCCGCCACTCACCGCGACTTTTTGGGTGCTCTATTGGGAACCGGAATTGTGCGGGAAAAGGTGGGCGATATTCTGGTGCTGGGAGAACGGGGAGCGCAGGCGATCGTCGTCCCAGAAATTGCAGAATTTTTGGCAATGAATTTGACTCAGGTGCGATCGGTTCCAGTTAAAACCCGTCGCATTGAGTTGAGTGAACTCAAGATCCGAGAGCCTAAGAAAAAAGAACTGACAACGGTGGAAGCATCGATGCGGTTGGATGCGATCGCGTCGGCTGGCTTTGGCATGTCCCGCAACAAAATGGCTGAGATGATTAGTGCAGGGGACGTGCGGGTAAACTGGAAGGAAATCACCAGTGCCAGTCATCCGATGAAGTCTGGCGATCTGATTGCGATTCGAGGTAAAGGGCGAGTGGAAGTTGGGGAAGTCGCTGTCACCAAAAAGGATCGTTACCGGGTGCAACTGACGCGCTGGGTGTAGCCAGAACAGCAGTTCACCCAGTTGGTGGATAGTTGGCTGGGAACGGATCTGCCAGAATACGAAAAAACTTGTAAGGACTGGAGCCTCGTGGATTTCACCATTCAAAATGCCCTGGTTCCATCCAAGGGTGGCTATGAGATTGTTGATGTTCAGATTGTGGCAGGACGAATTGCCAGCATTGCCACAGGACTGGACGTGGTGGGGAGCGCAGTAAACGGACGAGATAAGCTACTGCTTCCTGGATTTATTAATGCTCATACCCATTCTTCCGAACTGTGGCAGCGAGGCTGTATTCCTCCCCTGCCCTTAGAACTCTGGTTAGCAGAATTGTATAAATTTACCCCTCTGGATCCAGAGCAAATTTACCTGAGCGCATTAGGAACGGCGGTAGAAACTCTGTTGTCTGGAGGAACCACTGTAGTGGATCACCTGGTTCTGATTCCGGGACAGGAGTTAGAGACGATCGCAGCAGCCGTGAAGGCATATCGAGAGGTGGGCATTCGTGCCTTTATTGGCCCCTTGATTCAAGATGAACCTTTAACAGCCAGTCTGCCTGCCAGGGGCAGATCCCTCCCCCAGGAATCATGCCCCTATTCCGCCGAATTTCTGTTTCAGTTCATGCAAGAGGTTGTGGAGCAGTTTCACCGTCCGGAGCAAGGCATTTCCATCATGGTGGCTCCGACCGGGCCGCAGTTATGCTCCGATGCGCTGTTCAAAGGCCTGGTAGAGTTGAGCGATCGCTACCATCTCTGCCGTCATTCCCATTTGTTAGAAACCAAAGCACAAAAACTGCTAGCCAGTGAAAAGTATGGACGAAGTGCGGTTGAGCATTTGAAAGATTTAGGGTTCCTGGGTTCTCGCACCTCTCTGGCACATTGTGTCTGGTTAGATGAAACAGACATTGCAATTCTGGCTGAGACTCAATCTACCGTTGTCCACAATCCCCTCAGTAATATGCGATTAGGGAGCGGGTTGGCTCCTGTTTTGAGCTACCTGAAAGCCGGAGTAAATGTTACGTTTGGGTGTGACGGTGCATCCAGTAATGATAGCCAAGATCTGCTGGAAGCCATCAAACTGGGGACGATGCTGCACAATGTAACCGACCCTGATTATCGCTCCTGGATGACCCCGCGAAAATCGATCGAGATGGCAACTTTGGGGGGTGCAACAGGCTTAGGTTTGGCGAATGAAGTTGGTTCTCTGAGGGTTGGTCAACAGGCGGATCTGGTCTTGTATGACTTAACTCAATTATCATTACTCCCCCGGACTGACCCCATTGGCTTGCTGGTCTTGGGTCGGCCTACTCAGGTTGTGGATAGTGTCTGGGTGGGGGGCGATCGCATTGTAGCGGATGGACAAGTGCTTACCCTGTCAGTGGAGGCTCTACGACAACAATTGTTTGAGCGTAGCCAGTGGATGGGCGATCGCCCATCCACTCCTAACCCATTTGAGTACTATTACCGCTCCATCATGAACCTGTCCGTTTAGAAAAACAGCCTCCGGTGGGAAATTTTTTCCAACTTCAGATTTATCGTCTACTATCGTGTCAATACACAGGAAACGCTTTAACCCGTATGGGTTTGCTTGCTTTGCTTTTTTCTATTTAGCACCTACAATAAATGGAACGAGCGAACTAACATACGGGTGAACTAATCTCCGAACAGAGGT
>JBBIQC010000277.1:0-6483 GCA_037442585.1 Oscillatoriales cyanobacterium bin_317 | reverse complement strand
AAGGCAGTTTCGGAGCGGTGGATGAATGCATGAATGTAGTCAGGGCAGGTAGAGAGGTAGGTGACGATCGCTCAGGCTCATCAGTTGTGAGCATCATAAGTAGAATTGTAGCTAATTCTATACTTATGTTAAGTAGTGGATTGTAATCTCTCTATGACAAACCCTGAATGAATCAGGCACACTAGAAATTAGTTAAGTAACTAAATCCCTATGGTTTGGCCATTTAAGCCTCGTGCTCGGAAACAAATTGCTCGAATTGAAATTAATGGTGCGATCGCGGCAGGAACTCGCAAACGGGTTCTGGAAGCGCTGAAAACTGTTGAAGAACGAAAATTTCCTGCCTTGCTGCTGCGAATTGACAGTCCGGGGGGGACAGTAGGGGATTCTCAGGAGATTTATTACGCCCTGAAACGGCTGCAGGAGAAAGTCAAGATTGTCGCCAGCTTTGGCAATATCTCGGCTTCTGGTGGGGTGTATATCGGCATGGGAGCGCCTCATATTATGGCCAATCCCGGCACGATCACGGGCAGTATCGGGGTGATTCTGCGGGGCAATAATCTGGAGCGCCTGCTGGAACGGGTGGGCGTGTCCTTCAAAGTTGTGAAATCCGGCCCCTATAAAGATATCCTGGCCTTCGATCGGGAAATGAGCGACTCGGAACGCCACATTTTGCAGGAGTTGATTGATATCAGCTATCAGCAATTTGTCAAGACAGTGGCAGAAGGCCGGAAATTGGCCGAAGATGCCGTTAGAAGCTTTGCCGATGGCCGCATTTTCACCGGACAGCAAGCCCTGGAACTGGGAATTGTCGATCGCTTAGGAACCGAAGAAGATGCCCGTCGCTGGGCTGCGGAACTGGCTGGGCTCGATCCAGACAAGACCCGCTGTTTTACCTTGGAAGAACGCAAACCCTTGTTGAACCGTCTTATTTCCAGGGAAGAAAGCCAGCAGCGATCGGCTTTACTTTCCCTGGCAGGTCTTCCCCCTCAGGCAACTGAGTGGCTGGCATTTGAACTGGAGGCAAATGGATTACCACTCTGGTTGTACCGACCCTAAAGAGGCCGATGGTGGATGGTGAATAGTGGATGGTGGATAGGGAATCCTAATTCCTCATCCCTAATCCCCAATTCCTAATCCCCATCCCCCTCTCCCCTTTAGTGAAATTTCAATAACCTTCTAAAAGGATCACTGACGTTTAATAGCATTTCAGCCATGATCGGGTTAAGGTGAGATGGCCTTAATTCTTTTGGATTGAAAAGGTGAGATGGCCTTAATTCTTTTGGATTGAAAAATTGTTTGACATACCATCAGTATTAAATTTGGATTATCTGGAGGATAAAAGCGTGGGTTGGCGAGTTCGAGCAATTCGTGGTGCAACAACGGTATCGGAAAATTCAGTTGCAGCAATTCGGGAGGCGGTACACGAACTCCTGGACGAGCTAGAAGCCCACAATCGCCTGGATATGGATGAAGTGGTGAGTGTCACCTTTTCCGTCACCCGCGACCTGGATGCCATTTTCCCTGCCGCGATCGCCCGCGAACGCCCCAACTGGAGCAATGTTCCTTTACTGGATGTGCAACAGATGCATGTCGAAGGTAGCCTACCCCGTTGCATCCGCCTGCTGATTCACTTCAACACTCCCAATCCAGCGATCGAAATCTACCACCCCTATCTGCGACAAGCCAAAAATCTCCGCCCCGATTGGACATTAGCCCAAGCAGCACTGTCGAAGTAGTTTAACTCCTAAAATAGAGCCATTGTTGTACAAGAAATTCCTCCATGACAGCATCGGCTCCTGCAAAGACGCAATATGAAGCCGTGATTGGGCTGGAAACGCACTGCCAGTTAAACACGGCCACGAAAATCTTTTCTCCTAGCTCGACTCAGTTTGGTGAACCGCCGAATACGTTGATTGATCCAGTTTGTATGGGCTTGCCAGGTACCTTGCCTGTGCTGAATCAAAAAGTCCTGGAATCAGCGGTGAAGACTGGACTGGCGTTGAATTGCCAGATTGCTCCCTACAGTAAGTTCGATCGCAAGCAGTACTTTTATCCCGACCTGCCCAAGAATTATCAGATTTCCCAGTATGACCTGCCGATCGCGGAACATGGTTGGCTGGAAATTGAACTGGTGGATAAGGAAACGAATACGGCTACCCGGAAGCGGATTGGCATTACCCGTCTGCATATGGAAGAAGATGCCGGAAAGCTGGTGCATGGTGGCAGCGATCGCCTCGCGGGTTCTACCTATTCCCTGGTGGACTATAACCGGGCCGGCGTTCCCCTGCTAGAAATCGTCTCGGAACCGGATATCCGCAGCGGTCAGGAAGCCGCAGAGTATGCCCAGGAGTTACGCCGAATTTTGCGCTATCTGGGAGTCAGCGATGGCAACATGCAGGAAGGTTCGCTCCGCTGTGATGTGAATATTTCCGTGCGTCCCGTGGGCCAGAAGGAGTTCGGCACCAAGGTCGAAATTAAAAACATGAACTCCTTCAATGCCATTCAACGAGCGATCGAATACGAAATTGAGCGGCAAATTGCAGCGATCGCAGCCGGAGAACGGTTAGTCCAGGAAACCCGACTCTGGGAAGAAGGATCGCAACGGACAATCAGTATGCGTACCAAAGAAGGTTCCAGCGACTACCGCTACTTCCCGGAGCCTGACCTGGGGCCAATTGAAGTTGCTCCGAAGCAACTGGAAGAGTGGCGATCTCAATTACCAGAACTGCCTGCCCAGAAGCGCCACCGCTATGAGGAAGAGTTGGGGCTGTCTGCCTACGATGCGCGGGTGCTAACCAACGATCGGGCGATCGCCGAATACTTTGAAGTGACGCTGGCAGCAGGTGCTCCAGCTAAACAGGCGGCCAACTGGATCATGGGCGACATCAGTGCCTACCTGAACAGCAACACGGGCCTGAGCATCACCGATCTAGCTCTCAAACCTGACAATCTAGCGGAACTGATTGACCTGATCGAAGACCGCACGATCAGCAATGCTGCCGCGAAAACCATCCTGCCGGAATTGCTGACCAAAGGTGGCTCTCCCAGGGCGATCGTGGAGCGGGAAGGACTGGGCCAGATTTCCGATACGGGCGCACTGGAAACCGCGATCGCTGAGGTGCTGGCTGAAAATCCCAACGAATTGGAGCAATACCGCAACGGAAAGACTAAACTTTTGGGCTTCTTCGTCGGCCAGGTGATGAAAAAAACCGGAGGCCGTGCCGATCCCAAGCTAACCAACCAACTATTGGCCAAGAAGTTGAATGGTTGATTGTCCTAGCAGCAAGCTTGATAAAAGCTTCATGCCTCTGCGGTATTAGCCGCTACTTCTTTGTCAAAAAAACATTACTGAGGGGTGACACCCCCCACCCCCTCAATGGCATACTGTGATAAGTAGATGCACCCTGATGATAAGGGGGAGAACTTAGTGCCTCCCCCTTTTTTGTTGATTCGACACGCTTGTTAAGCGTTATGTATCGTTAAGTCTGACAAATGTAAATTATTCTAATGACCTATAACACTTCATGTGCGAATCACAGCAAATTCCCCTGGAGAAGGGCAAGATAGAAATAGTCGAGAAAGAGGACTGAATCATGTCTGTTTGCCTTCGTAGAGTGTATTCAGAACTTAAGAAAATTGACGAAGTAGATTCTGCAACCAGCGCCCTCTATCGTCAGCATGCTCAGGAAGTGTTAGCAGAGCCTGAAATTAGCCTTGCCCGACGGTTGGTCATTGCCAAACGACTGATGCAGGCCAATCAATTTCTGGGAATGAAAACAGTTGATCAGGGGGATAGTTACTAGCAGGCAGAGGACAGCGGGCAGAAGGTCAACCAAGTCCAGCTAGAGAACGGTCGTTTTCTATCAGAGAAACTGCGGTTCTGGACTTGAACAAGGTTTAGAAGCCTTTTTGCACTGACTGGCTGCCATGCTTGAGAAAGATGATCCGGTTTTCTGATAGGAGTTGTTAAGATATGTAAAAGACAACTCCTTATTAATTGGGACTCCGGGAATGCAGACTCAAGAGCGCACTCAAACTGGCCTGCCGGGGCTGTTACCTGCCGGTGGGGATGATCCCACTCGCTTTGACTGTAAAGAAGCCTGGTATCCCGTGTCCTACCTGGAAGATCTCGATCGCTCAAAACCCACCCGGTTTACGCTATTAGGTCAAGATCTGGTGCTCTGGTGGGATCGGCAGGCTACCTGTTGGCGAGCCTTTGTCGATCAGTGCCCCCATCGGCTGGTGCCGCTTTCGGAAGGACGAATCGCCGAGGATGGACTGCTGGAGTGTCCCTATCACGGATGGGCCTTCAAGGGAGACGGCACCTGCGATCGTATTCCGCAACAGGTGGCAGGAGGAACCGCCCATAAATCTCCCAGAGCCTGTGCCACTGCACTCCCAACCGCAGAACGGCAGGGGCTGTTATTTGTGTATCCCGGCACTCCCGATCGGGCACCCCAGGTGAAAATCCCCGTGGTTGAACCTTTGGAAGAGTCTCCCGAGGGCTGGATCTGTCTGAATACGTTTCGCGATCTCCCCTACGATGCTCTGACGCTGCTGGAGAATGTCCTGGATTCCAGTCACCTGCCCTTTACCCATCACCGTTCTGTGGGCAATCGCAGTAATGCCAGTCCGGTAGAACTGGAAGTGGTAGAAACTGGGAAGCAGGGTTTTAAAGGAGTCTGGCCAGAAGGGCCACGTAAGGGCACGTTGGGGCGGCAGGATACAGCGTTTGTAGCTCCTTCCCTGATGTGGCACGACCTGACCTCCAAGCAATTTGGTCGCACCCTGACGGTGGTGTATGCCACTCCCATTCGCAAAGGAGAATGCCGGGTGTTTGCCCGGTTCCCGTTCAAATTCTCCTCTAAACTCCCAGAATTTTTCATCAAGCTTTCGCCGCGCTGGTATTCCCATATTGGGCAAAATGCAATTCTGGAAGATGATCAGATTTTTCTACATTTTCAAGAGCGGTATCTGGAAGCGCAGGGGGGAGGCTCCAAGTTTGCCAGGGCATTTTATCTGCCCACTCGTGCTGATGCCTTTGTAACTGCCCTGCGAAAGTGGGTGACTGACTTTGAGGCTGATCCGTTTCCCGGAGAACCGTTGCCGCCTCGTCTATCTACAGAAGCCTTGCTGGATCGGTATCATTCCCATACAGGGCATTGTGCCAGTTGCCGTCAAGCCCTGACCAGAATACAACAGTTGCGCTGGCTGGCGGCTGGCATTGGGGCGATCGCCTGGTTATTTCTGCCTCTGCTCCTGCTATTAACCGGAACCACCGCGCTTCCGACAATCCTGTTCACCGCTCTCATGCCGCTCAGTATGGGGGCCGTGTGGTTGGGATTAGGACAACTGGAACGGCGGTTTTATGAAGGCCGGAAAACGCCTCCCCGCAATCTGCCCGAAAAAGGTAAATAAAGGGCAAAATCCGGCGATCGTTACTTCCCCCCAGTAAAGACATTCCGGCGAAACGTCTCTACGAAGTATCTGCCTTCTACCATCTTGATCAGCGAGACTAACTGGATAAGCAACTTCTGATAGAGGGCTGTGTACAATAGACTTCTTGCAAATTGGAAAAAACGTAGGATGGGCAAAGGGAAACGTTCCATCCTGTCATTCTGGCTGATTTGAATGGGCACGCCAAGCTTTGCCCATCCTACTGATGATGATTGAGTCTAATATGCAAGAGGTCCAATGGTGAGCTAGGTTTGACGGGCGACCGCGTACTAGCAGGAGTTGCATGGCATGGCGAAATGGATTGGTCCGACGAAGCGGCAACGAGTAAAGTTAGCACGCTGGTTAATGCAGGAAGACCGTCAGGTAAAGGAAGGCCCCTATACCAGAGAAGAAGAACACCATAAACATGGCTGGTGGCAGGTGATGTGCTTAACCGGGGTGGATTATTTTTCAACTCTGGGCTATCAACCGGGAATTGCAGCCCTGGCTGCGGGAGCATTATCTCCGATCGCCACCCTGATTCTGGTTCTCCTGACTCTGTTTGGCGCTTTGCCCATCTACCGTCAAGTGGCTTCCATCAGTCCCCACGGGGAAGGCTCGATCGCCATGCTGGAACATTTGCTGTCCTGGTGGCAGGGGAAGTTCCTGGTATTGTGCCTACTGGGGTTCGTGGCCACCGACTTTATCATCACTATTACCCTCTCAGCAGCAGATGCCACGGCTCATATTGTCGAAAATCCCTTAGTACCGGCCTTTTTTCACGGTCAAATTGTGCCGATTACATTGATCCTGATTGCTTTGTTAGGAGCGGTGTTTCTCAAAGGATTCCGGGAGGCGATCGGGTTAGCTGTGTTTTTAGTAGCTATCTATCTGTTGTTGAATCTCGTAGTAGTCGCAACAGGGGTGAAGGAAATCTTGCATCATCCTATTGTAATTACGGATTGGCGATCGGCCCTGTTTACCCAACATAGTAGTAGGCTAGGGCGCAAATTTGCCTACCGTTTATCATTGCCTCAACCCTTTGCC
>JBBIQC010000276.1:0-6497 GCA_037442585.1 Oscillatoriales cyanobacterium bin_317 | reverse complement strand
TTCTGGAGTTGGTTTTCCTTAATGGGGGTTTCAAGGGCGATCGCCACGGTTTGCGTCTGATCGGTGCGATTCTGTAACGGCAAGGTCAGATTGTATTCGATCGCATAATTGCCATGTGCTTCATAGGCCGTATCCGGATAACGAACTAGCATCCTGGCTGTCTGCACCTGCCCTGTGCTCAACGTTCCCCCGCGCAGGGTACTTAAACCATAGGAAAAAGCCTGTCCTGCGGCTGGCACACTGAGATACCAGGTATTGGGATTATCCAATTGAATGCCGGGAGGATCAACCACGTCCGCAACCCATTGGGAACCTTTTGCCACCCCAGCCACGCGACCATAGATAATCTGTCCTTTTGGCTGATCCGGGGGAGTGGGAGTTTTATCCCGTGGGCCGGCCAGAGTTCCTGTATCCACCAGGGTTTGCCATTCTTCAACGGTGGGTGCCCGTTCTTCGCCAGTGTCCGTTGTGGGGGCAAACCGGGCCAGACTGGCGATGTAAATCGGGCCGCTGCTCCAGGCGCGAAGCAGGGTCGATCGCCCATTCAACGGAGGATTCAACTCCTTCACCGGAATCGGCAAATTCAGCAACATGCGACTTTGTTTGGGAGGAATAATAATTTGTGCGGGAAAGCCTTCCTGACGTTTGCCCCGCAGAATGTCATTGGTAATCCGGCTCCCCGGCCCCGCATACACCGTCCCTAGAGGATTATCCACATAAGCAGGCAGATCCAGAAATGGTGCATCCGGCTGACTGAGATAGCTGGCGGCCTGCAATATATCCACCGTTACGGGCTGCCTGCCAGGGTTATATAAAATCACTCCCAAATACAGAGTGCGTAAGTCTTCAGGAGTCAGGGCTTTGGCAATGTGATGGGCAAATACATCAAATCGTCCCTGAAACGGCAAGTTGAGATGAGCGGATGGGGTGCGTTTGCCCGTAGGAGGGAAGGTGGAGAGCAGAATTCCTTCAGCTTGCACCAGTTCCGGACTGTTGCTGTTGAACACGGGAACCGCATCCAGTTTTCCTGGCAACACTCGGACTTCCTGAGGAATTTTAATTTCTTGGGAGGGCGGAGGTGGGGACGCTTGGGCTAGAACGAGGGACGACAGAACAGACAGCATGAGCACCAATCATTGCAAATGAAAGCAGTCTATATGGTGACATGGATTGGGGATTGGGGATCAGGGATCAGGGATTAGGGATCATCGGCCTATCCACACAAAGATGCAAACTTTACCGCTTATACAGATACCTGCCGCAGCAAAGGATTGGCCGTGGGAGCTACGGATTTTGTGCGCAAACCCGTTGACTTTGATGAGTTGTTGGAAAAAGTAGAAACATTACTGAGCTATAAAAAACCTGAAGCGACCCATGACTTTGTAGCCTCTTGTCAGCTTGCGTAAGCAGGCAGAAGGCAGAGAACTGAAGATAACGAGAAGAATTTATGCTTTCCGCCTGCCGTCAGCCCTCCTCCTTCTGTCTTTACCTGCCTTAGAACTTGCGCAGGTCTTTGGCCATGCTCCGGAACATATCCAGGCTACTGTCGGAACGGCGACGCTCCAAGACTTGAGGGTCGGATGCAGAACCGTTGGCCTGAGATAAAGTCTCTTGCTTGTCCTGTCCGGCAATTTCAGCCTGATTCGCGGAAACGTTCTGAATCAATACTTTCTCTTCAGGTTGGCTCACCGTTTTGGCAAAGGTACGCTTCACCGTTTTGGCGGTTCGCATATAGTTAATATCACCTAACGTTTGAGCCTGATCGAAGTCTAAAAAGTAAGCTCCAGAGGCATCAGCACTTGGTTGAGTTACTTTAGGTTCTGGCTTGGCTTCCGGCTTTACTTCCTGCTTGACAGGCTGTTCAGCGGGTTTTGGTCTGGAGCCAAAGAATCCTGACAGAAATCCGGTCATAATTTCCCCATCCCGTTACTATTACAAAAATTAAACGAATATTAATGATTATAAAGATAAGCGGAATCTATGGGAACTGGATTGCAGACA
This sequence comes from Oscillatoriales cyanobacterium bin_317, assembly GCA_037442585.1. Classification (GTDB taxonomy): domain Bacteria; phylum Cyanobacteriota; class Cyanobacteriia; order Leptolyngbyales; family Leptolyngbyaceae; genus Leptodesmis. The sequence continues at coordinate 4,496 of JBBIQC010000276.1, read as the reverse complement.
AAAGGCAAAACGAGATCTGCCAAGCGATCGGCATGATCACGAGGCAGGGAATGATCGGCATCGGGAATGATCGTCAGGGTTGCTGTGGGAATTTCACGAGCGTAGGTTTCGCTGTGCCAGAGGGGAATGGTTTCGTCGCGATCGCCTGTAATTACCAGCGTCGGCACCCGTAACTGATGAATTTCCTGCTCAACGGTGTCGATCGCATCCTCCGGTCGCATCCGATCTACGAGAAACGATCGAGCAGCAGGTTGGGCATTCAGTTCGCCCCGGATCCAGGCAATCTTATTAATGGCTTCCTGGTGTCCGGTGAAATGGGCGATCGGCTTTACCAGAGTCAGTGCCCAATCCACCAGGGGCGTTTGCCAGAGTAAGGGACGCAGGTGATCATACCGACCACAGAAGCTGTCATCCCGAATTCCCGCTGGAGCCGCCAGCATTAATCCGGTCACTGCATCGGGATAGGCCAGGGCATAGGCAGAAGACACCCAACCGCCGAAGGAATGGCCCAACAGATAACAGGGTTCCAGGTTCAGCGCCCGAATAAATTGCCGGACAAACGCGACTTCCTTGGCAACGTCGTATCGGATCGCGGGTTTTGTGGAGTCGCCAAATCCCATTAAGTCCAGAGCTACACAACGGACATGGGATTGCAGGCGATCGATGAGCGGCAACCAGCAGGTGGCACTCCCCATAAAGCCATGCAGCATCAGCACCGTGGGGCCAGTACCGCGATCGAGGTAAGCGGCAGGTTGAGGAGCGTGATCCAGCAGAAAATCAAGGGTCAGGAGTTGAGTTTGCTTGAGAGTCATGAGGGTCAAGTTTATCGCTGGTATTCCTGGAGCAGCACTGGTAAATAATCATAGCCGTCTACTCCAATCAGGGGGAGAAACTGGGCGCGGTACTTATCCAAAATGGCTTGAAATTGTTCCGTACCCATCTGACCCTGCAAAATGCTAAGAATGCCTGCCGGTTGTCGCCACTGTTCAGAGCCAATCTGGTGCAACAGATACATGCCTAAGCTACCTGTGACGATCGCCATCTCAACGTTTTCCAGGCTGCGATAAGTCTCGGCCAGATAGATGTAGTTCAGTCCCTGTAAGAAAACATCACCAATGGCCTGAGCAATCTGCAATCCCTGGCCCAGGGAGGTAAGGGCTTCCTGATGCTGGCCTAATACCACCTGCACCACACCTAAACTATGGGCACACAATGCCTGACTGGGACGATCGCCCATCCGTTCAGACAGTTTCATTCCCTGTTGCAAATAGTCCAGCAGCCGTTCGTACAGGTCAGGATCCAATTGGTTATCTTGCTGGGCTTGAAACACTTCGCTGTAGCCCAGGTTGGCCAGGGCATTGGCTTCTCCCAGGCGATCGCCCACCTGTCGCGCCAGAATTAAGGCCCGTTGACTCTGATCAATGGCAGCCGCATAGTTTTTCTGCATCACGGCTGTACGGCTGAGGTGATTGAGGCTGGCAATTTCACAGCGGCGGTCGCCAGATTCTCGCGCAATCTCCAACGCTTGCTGATGGAATTCTAAAGCCAGGGAGTATTGGCCCAATGCCCGTTGAGAATAGCCAAGCAGGGTAAGAATGCGGGCTTTGCTTTGAGTATTGGGCACCTGGCGCAAAGGTTGATCCAGATACTCCAGCATGGCTCGCAGGGGTTCTCCTGATAAAGCAGCAAACAGCCCCCCATAGAGCGGAAAATATCCCTGCTGAGTGAACTGATACAGCGCCTGCAAGATCATCTGAAAGCAAGCATTCGCCAAATTAGACTGGCTTAATTCCAGGAAGCGGTAGGAAAGCTGACTCCAAACCACGGAAAAGGTGAGAAACGTGGCGATCGACAACCGTTTGCCTGCGGTCGGATCATAAGGTTGCTTGTCAAACCAGGTGACTAAACCCAATTGCAACCGTTGCAAGACGATCGCCATTTCCACCCAGTCCTGTACACTCATGGGTGTGGGAATGCCTGCTGCTGTGATCGTCTGGTGGCGGGCCAGATCCTCAAACAGTTGCTTTAATCCGGGACGACTGACGGCTTTTGCCCAACTGCTCCAGGGGCCAGTTTGTTCAATTTGATTCCCAAAGCCCAGCGATCGCTGGCTCTGGTCGTAGATCCAACTCACGACCTGGGTTTCCAGTTCTAGCCAGGTTGCTAAGCCCTGCTTTAACCCCGCTGCCAGTTCGCCTAAATTTGCGGTTCCTGGTTCTGCAGCAGCAGAGCGATCGGCGGCTTCCAGCAAGGCAATTAACTGCTGCAACTGTTCACGGGAAAGGGTGCGCGGCTGATTTGGATCGATCGTGTGCAACAGAATATCCAATCGATCGTCTGGTTCTGCAGCAATTAAGGTTTGCACCATTGAGGAGAGGGCGGAGTTAGCCTGGTTTTCCTTTTGCCAGCGCTCCCATTCTCCCTGGATGGTTTTTAATGCCCGCTGTTTCCGGGTTGCCTTGGCCTGCTTCAGTTCATCCCGCTCAGTTTTCAAAATTCCCTGAACCTCATCCACCTGTTCCTGCAAACATCGCTCAAACAGTTCACCCGTACCGCTACTGACCTCGGCCTGCAGCATCTGATAAACCTGCTCCTTAGAACGGATTTCCCCTTTTAAGGTGGCGGCAACAATGCGGTCAATCAAGTCAAAGTAGCGATCGCGCATGAGTCAGGATAGGCATGAGGTACTGCTTTAGCCTAGCAAACAGAACTCACCCTGCATAAGCTAAACCCCTGTACAGACTTGGCTAACTGTGTCCATACAGGGGCGATCGCAGCTTTAGGATGGTTTAACTAGCGAGGTATTCGCCGATCGCAGCTTTGCGTTTCCGCAGTTTGCTGAGGGCTTCCCGCTCAATCTGGCGGACTCGTTCCCGACTGATATTCAGCAAGTCACCAATCTTGGCCAGAGTCATGGCTTGCCCATCTTCCAGGCCAAAGCGCATGGAGAGCACCTGCCGTTGCTGTGGGGTGAGGTCAGCCATCAATCGTTCCAGGTCAGTCCGCAGGGAAGAGTTGAGGGCGAAATCCTCCGGAGACTCCCCAGTGTCTTCCAGCAACTCGCCCAGTTCCGTGTCCTGATTGTCGCCCACTCGTAAGTCCAGAGACAGGGGTACCCGCGCCTGTTCCAGATAATCCCGCACCTGTTTGGGAGTGAGTTCCAGTTCCTGAGCGAGTTCTGTCGCGGTTGCGGCCCGTCCCAGTCGTTGAGAAAGTTGTCGTTGGGCTTTCTTAATTTTGTTCAGTTTTTCTGTGATGTGAATTGGCAGACGAATGGTGCGGCCCTTTTCGGCGATCGCCCGGGTGATCGCCTGCCGAATCCACCAATAAGCATAGGTCGAAAAGCGGTAGCCTTTCGTGGGATCAAATTTTTCTACACCCCGCTGCATCCCGATCGTGCCTTCCTGGATCAGATCCAGTAAATCCACATTGCGCTTGGTGTACTTTTTGGCAACGGAAACGACCAATCTTAGGTTCGCTTCAACCATCTTGCGTTTGGCGGTTTCCCCTTCGGCGATCGCCTGCTGAAGTTCTGACTCTGATAAATGAACAGTTTCTGCCCACTCCTTCACGGTTGGAGGATGGCCGAGCTTCTCAGCCAGGGCATCTCGTGCTTCGTATAAGGCGGTAACTCGCTGAACTTGTTTGCCATAGACAACTTCTTGCTCGTGAGTCAACAGGGGAACGCGACCAATTTCTCGTAAATAAGTACGGACTAGATCTGAGGAAGTCTGAGCAGTCTTCATAGCACTGTCTGGAGATGATGGGAGTAAATAAAACCAGTTGGAGGCTCTGTTGGGGGAACTAAACCAGGAGACGAAGAATGATGAAAAAATTAAAAGTTAGAAATCAAAAATACCAATTGCAAAAACTTCTAACTTGTAATTTTGTCTTCCCAAAGCAGGCTAGCGGGAATTTAAGCGTCTCGTTGCTTGAAGGAATGGAGCGAATAGCCACAATCTTAAAGATGGGGTTATCTATCTTCGCGAACTTTAACCGGAACTGCAACAGTAGAGGATTGACGTTGAGATTTAGAGATAACCAATTCAGCCATTAGCAGAGCGAAAAACAGCCCTAGCACACTATTGAGTTGTAGAAAAAACTGAATAGTCATAGGAGATACCGCTGAGTGGTCAACATTATTAAATATTGTATCTTTTCTGAGCAAGAAATACCCCCCTTAAGAGAGATTTCTTAGAAAATCTAAAGTTAAGAATGGGTTGAATGTTGCAAGGGTGTTTACAGAGGGTACCCGGAATTGAGGTTTCCAAATGCATCCTGGATGACAAAAGCCAGCATTCTTTACAATTTTGCCATCCCGTTGGATGACACTCCAGGGGATAGGCTCGATCGCAAAGTTAAGAGCTACTACAAAAAACTTTACTTCATTCTCAGGAAAGGGAATGGGTGGTGAGGTGAAAGGGTAAAGGGGTGAAGCCATGCTAGTAGGCTAGGGCGGGGATAGAGCTACCATTTAGGCAGAGCTTGAAATAGAG
>JBBIQC010000275.1:5792-6503 GCA_037442585.1 Oscillatoriales cyanobacterium bin_317 | reverse complement strand
AGCAGATACCCGTTGGAGCATCGGCGGTATTGAACGGGAAATTCCCATCATCGCCAGTGCCATGGATGGGGTGGTGGATGTGGGTATGGCCGTCCGGTTGTCCCAATTAGGCGCTTTAGGAGTGTTGAATCTGGAGGGTATTCAAACTCGCTATGCTGATCCTAATCCTATTCTCGATCGCATTGTTGCGGTGGGCAAAGACGAGTTTGTCACCCTGATGCAGGAACTGTATGCTGAACCAATTAAACGGGTGCAAGAAATTAAAGAACAGGGCGGAATTGCTGCAGTGAGTGCAACTCCCCTTGCCGCCACGAAATATGGAGAAGCAGTTGCCGATGCCGGGGCCGATCTCTTTTTTGTGCAAGCCACAGTCGTGTCCACGGCTCACCTGTCCCCGGAATCGGTTACGCCCTTAGATCTGGCCACTTTCTGTCAGGAAATGCCAATTCCAGTTGCTTTAGGAAATTGTGTGACCTATGAGGTGGCATTGAATTTGATGAAAGCGGGAGCCGCTGCCGTCATGGTGGGGATTGGCCCAGGAGCCGCCTGCACCTCACGGGGAGTCCTGGGAGTCGGTGTCCCGCAAGCCACCGCGATCGCCGATTGTGCCGCTGCCCGGGATGAATATCATCGCGAAACCGGAAATTATGTTCCGGTGATTGCCGATGGGGGGCTGGTCACGGGAGGCGATATTTGTAAATGTATTGCCTG
>JBBIQC010000275.1:0-5772 GCA_037442585.1 Oscillatoriales cyanobacterium bin_317 | reverse complement strand
ATGGGGTGATGATTGGTTCCCCCTTTGCCAGAGCGCAGGAAGCTCCTGGTCGTGGTTATCACTGGGGGATGGCGACTCCCAGTCCCGTCCTACCCCGTGGCACCCGCATTCGAGTGGGCACCACAGGCACCCTGGAACAAATTCTGCGTGGCCCTGCCCAATTGGATGATGGCACCCATAACTTATTAGGGGCGTTGAAAACCAGCATGGGAACTTTGGGCGCAAAGAATATCAAAGAGATGCAACAGGTGGAAGTGGTCATTGCCCCATCCCTGTTAACGGAAGGCAAAGTTTACCAGAAAGCCCAGCAACTCGGTATGGGTAAGTAGAGAAATGCAGCCGACAGTGTGAGTTACGATGAAGGGCTGGTAGCCCATCCCACCTTGCCTCAGATTGCTTGAAATAACTTGAGCTAATCCTCGTGATGGTTCGGGTGGGTGGATGGGGATGGAGGGGGTTGCGATCGCCGATCAGCCTCCAAAAATTTCTCCCCTTCAGATGCTCTCAAATTTTTTTCAATTCCGTCTAACCGCTGACTGAGGCGAGTTCCAACTCGTTTCACTTCTTGCAGCAGCATTTCAATATTCACCTCATTTTTGAGGTTGACCCGATAGTCCGTTTCCGATCGGGTGCGGTCTTTCAAAGCTTGCCGATTCTGGCTCATCATAATCAACGGCCCTTGCAAAGCCACCAGAATGGCCAGGATGAGATTGAAAAATACAAATGGATAGGGATCAAAGGGCGGAGTTAACAGAGATTCGTTATTGAGCAGCATCCAGATGAGAGTCAGACCAATTAGGCCAATGATGAATACCCAACTGCCGTTCAGCTCGGCTACCCGGTCTGCAAGGTGGTCTTGCCAGGTCAGTTGCTTTTCCACTTCCTTATCCACATTTTTGGCAGCCCGCTCATACAACAATGCATTTGTTGCTCTTAAACGGGTTGACATACTTTTTAGAAGAGACAGCGCCAGATTGGGTCGCTGAGCAATACATCGCAGCAAAACCGGTTGAGTCAGTTCTAGCAGCACAACAGGCGTAGCGGCTAAAGCACTGGCACTGCGGGGTTGATTATCAAACAGCGCTAGTTCCCCGAAATAGTCGCCCGATTCCAGAGTTTGCAGGGGCAAGTCATCAGGGGAAGCAGGTAGATAAATATGGACTCGTCCTCGCGCCACAATGTACAGCGTGGAGCCATAATCCCCTTGGCGAAAGATTAACTGCCTTGCTTTGAATTTTCTGATGATTAATGTTTGCGCTAACTCCTCTAAGTCCTTAGCGCTGATTCCTGCAAACAGGCTAGTAGCTTGCAATAGGGCAACTTTATCCACAACATCACCCGCTAGAGTTGAGCGATCGCCATTCGGTTGAGGAAGTCCGGCTATGTAACGTTATACGCCTCAGAAGGTAGCAGCCTGAGAAAAATGCTGAATTCTTTAACTCCTAAAACTCCACTTCCTGGGGAGCGCGAGGGAAGGGGATGACATCCCGGATATTGCCCATGCCAGTCATGAATTGCACCAGTCGTTCAAAGCCAAGTCCGAAGCCTGCGTGGGGCACAGTACCATAGCGACGCAAATCCAGATACCACCAGTAGGGTGCCGGATCTAATCCAACATCTTGAATCCGTTGTTCCAGCACATCCAGTCGTTCTTCCCGCTGGGAACCGCCAATGATTTCTCCAATTTTGGGAGCGAGAATATCCATGGCCCGCACGGTCTTGCCATCGTCGTTCAACCGCATATAAAAGGCTTTGATGTGAGCCGGATAATCCGTGACGATCGTCGGCTTCTTGAAATACTCTTCGGCCAGATAGCGCTCGTGTTCCGATTGCATATCCAGTCCCCACTCAACGGGATACTCAAAGGTCTTGTCGGATTTTTCCAGCAGGGCGATCGCTTCTGTATAGGTGACTCGCGCAAACTCGTTATTGATAATGTTATCTGCCGTCGCCAGTACCGAATTGTCAATTCGCTGGTTGAAAAACTCCATATCTTCCGGGCAGGTGTTCATAACGTGCTGAAACACAGACTTGAGGAATTCCTCCGCCAAATTCATGTCCCCTTCCAGGTCGCAGAAAGCCATTTCCGGTTCCACCATCCAGAACTCCGCCAGGTGGCGAGACGTATTAGAGTTTTCCGCCCGGAAGGTTGGCCCAAAGGTGTAGACATTGCTAAAGGCCATCGCCATGATTTCTGCTTCCAGTTGCCCGCTCACTGTGAGATAAGCCTGTCTGCCGAAGAAATCTTTGCTGTAATCCACCTGTTTGTCAGCAGTTAAAGGCACTTTATTCAGATCGAATCCGGTAACGGTAAACATTTCTCCCGCCCCTTCACAGTCGCTGGCACTGATGATCGGCGTATGAATCCAGAGGAAGCCCCGTTCCTGAAAGAATTGATGAATCGCTGCAGAAGCCGCATTGCGAACCCGGAACACAGCACCGAGAGTATTGGTGCGCGATCGCAAATGGGCAATTTCCCGCAAAAACTCAAACGAATGACGCTTTTTCTGCAGCGGGTAAGTCTCCGGGTCGGCTTCTCCATACACAGTGATGGAGTCTGCCTTCAACTCAATCCGCTGTCCCTTGGCAGGAGATTCGACCAATGTACCTGTAACTTCCACCGAGGCTCCCGTACTGATCCGTTTGATGGTTTCCGCATATCCCGGCACATCCTGATTCACCACCACCTGTAGTCCAGCCATTGAGGAGCCATCGTTGACTTCGATAAAGGTGAATTCTTTTTGCTCTCGCTTGGTACGAACCCAGCCTTTGACAGTGACAGTTTCGTTGGGTTGGCCGGTGCGGAGGAGGTCGATGATGCGTTGGGTCATAAATGGAGAGAGGGGAGGGCTTGGGAATGTAGATTAGATGGATAAACACTGAGTTTGAGTGTAGCAAAGTATTCAGCAAGCTAGACTGCACTATGAGTAACAAAAAATCAGGTCTAGTACACTAATTTTGAGAATCTACTCTAAAATTAGACTTTAGTCGCTTATATGAACAAGTGTACTAATGGCAAAGAATACTCTCTATACAGCCGAAACGAATACCTATAGCTCTGCTCAAATCGAAACAGACATTTTGCTAGGGGATTGCTTAGATATACTAGCCAAGTTTCCAGATGGCATCTTTGACTTAATTATCACTTCGCCCCCCTATGCAGATAGTCGCGCCAAGACTTATGGAGGTATAAATCCTGATGATTATGTTCAATGGTTCTTACCTAGAACACAAGAATTTTTAAGAGTACTAAAACCCAGCGGGACATTCATATTAAACATTAAAGAAAAAGTAGTCAATGGAGAAAGACATACTTATGTTCTAGAACTGATTCTAGAAATGCGAAAGCAGGGATGGTTATGGACGGAAGAGTTTATCTGGCATAAAAAAAACTGTTATCCTGGAAAGTGGCCAAATCGGTTCAGGGATGCTTGGGAGAGATGTTTACAATTTAACAAGAATAAGAAGTTCAAGATGTATCAGGAAGCAGTTAAAGTTCCTATGGGAAACTGGGCTGAAACACGCTTAAAGAACTTAAGTGAGACAGATAAGATCAGGGATGAATCGAAAGTGGGTAGTGGATTTGGCAAAAACGTTTCTAACTGGTTAAATAAAGATACCGTTTATCCAACTAATGTAATTCATTTATCGACTGAATGTGGCAATAAGAAGCATAGCGCAACCTTTCCAAAATCCCTACCAGCATGGTTTATCAAACTCTTTACAGAAGAAGGCGATTGGGTTCTCGATCCGTTTTTAGGTTCTGGAACTACGTGTGAGATTGCCCAAGAGTTGTATAGAAATTCTGTTGGAATTGAAATATCTCCAGAATATTATGAATTAGCTCTATCTAGCCTGAAGCCAGTGCAGCATAAACTTTTTGAGGAGGCCTCAGAATATGCCACACATAGAGCAGCAGGAAATAGCTAGATATGTTGAGGAAAATATTCATCGTTTTCATGAAAACCGAATTACTGGTTTAAGAACTTTAAAGCTACAAACGGTTCTTAAGAGAAAGAATCCATACCTATTTAAAGCAAAAAATATTATTACTGCCTACGATCTTGTTAAAGGATTGTTAGATGCTCATTTGTCTTCTTCAGAAGAAGGGCTGTTTGGAGCTTTTCTAGAAGGACTGGCTATATTCGTTTGTGCTAGAATATTTAATGGTAGAAAATCTTCTTCGGAAGGGATAGACTTGGAATTTGAAAAGGATCTTGTTAGATATATTGTTTCTATAAAATCTGGCCCCAACTGGGGGAATAGCTCTCAAATTAGAAGAATGATTGATAACTTTAATAGAGCAAAGAAAATTTTAAGAACTAATACGTTTTCAACTAATGTAGTTGCTGTAAATGGATGTTGTTACGGGAAAGATGATCAGCCAGATAAAGGCGATTATTTGAAGCTATGTGGTCAACGATTTTGGGAATTCATATCGGATAATGAAGGGCTATATACAGAAATTATTGAGCCTATCGGTTATACAGCTAAGGAAAATAACGAACAATTTGAAGAGGAGTATGGGAAGGTAATTAATAGATTCACCCTTGAGTTTATGCAAAGTTTTTGTGACACAGAAGGACAAATCGACTGGCAGAAAATTGTTCAATTGAATTCTGCTAAGAAGTTATAGATCATGTTTTGAGATAGTTAATTCAATCTCTAGCAAATTACCACTTTTGCTTCTACCATCTCTCTCAAAGTTTCCACAGGAGTTTGGTAGAAATACTGGCGACGAAACTGGTCTTCTTTCACGGCCAGTAGAAATTGCTCTACGGCCTCGGCCAGATTCTGATCGCTGGTTAATTCGGCGGGCTGCCAGGTGATTTGGAAGCCAGTCTCTGGATGGGTAACAGTAAAGCCAAGCTGCGTTAAGGTCTGAAAGCCAAGCTGCAAGGCACGATCGCCAATTTCCAGTTTGTCTAATAATTGCTGGCGAGTGGCCGTCTGTGCCGTGCGGCTGAGGTATTTGGCGATTCCCACAAGTCGTCGCCAGATGTCCATTGGAGGAGTCAGAGTTGGGGCAGGATAGGCGATCGCCAGAGGACGTTGGGACTGTTCAGCGCGGCGAAACCAGAGTTGCAGTTCCGTCCAGCTATGGGGGCACTGGGTCATGATCAGCGGATTTAGGGCTACGGGAGCATTGGCCAGAGCCGCACCGCGCCAATCCAGTAGGCTTGAATGAGGGGCGATCTCGGGTGCTACATCGCCTGTTTCCGCAGGACGAACGGCAATCAACCGCACTTCATAATGGGGCTTGATGCCTTTGGACTCATTAGCATAGGTATTAAAATCCAGTTCCACGACGGCATCACACCGCCCTGCCGGAATATCTTCCCGATAGTGACCCCACCACACTCCCGGAAAGCCTTTCGTGACTGAGCTATCCCATAGTTCAAACTCAGTTTTGATGTATTCCACCTTACGCCCGGTGCGATCGCGCAGTTTCTGATTCCACACCTTCTCAAACCAGCAATCCCGAATTAGCAGTTTAGGAGTCGGATTGCCCATGCCACAAGGTTCTAGCCACTTCAGTTCCTGAAATAACTCTTTGCCCAACTCCTTGACCGTCACCACCAGATCCACCATCAGGGACGGCCCACTTCCAGTCGAGTCAGACAGTTGCCGCAAGTGCTGATTGATTGCCTCCGTAAACAAGGGCAAATTTTCCACCGGCAAACTTAATCCTGCCGCATAGGGATGCCCCCCAAACCGATGCAGCAAATGTTCCTGTCCCTGGATCAGTTGATAGAGGTCGATGTTGTTAAG
>JBBIQC010000274.1:0-6526 GCA_037442585.1 Oscillatoriales cyanobacterium bin_317 | reverse complement strand
ACGGTGGAATTAGTCGCAACCTCCACTCCTGCCGCTCTGTCCTCTTGGGCCAACTGTAGCGGGCTGGCGAAAACTGCTGCCTCTGCGCAGTAACTGAGTGAGGTGGCTGAACTGTCCGCCTGATAGTTCAAACTCTGACTGGGCAAAATAACTATACTCAAATGTTTTGACCTTTCGCCCCTCTGCCCCTTAGATCAACTGTTAACCTATCAACAATTAGCGATGACTTACCAAATGAACCCATGCCATTGGTTGCCTCTCGGCCTCGGTGCTATGAGTTTGGGTTTAGCCCTGACTATCATGCCGGTAAAAGCCTCCCAGCTAACCGATGTCCGTCTTAGTGCGGCCCCCTCCCCTTCCCTGGCTGCTTCCCAGCCCACCCATGAACTGGAACAGGGACGTACTCTTTACCGCTCTGGGCGATTTGAGGAAGCCATCACGGTGTGGCAGGCAGCGGTTCAACAGTATCGCAGTCGGGGCGATCGCTCCAATCAAGCCCTCAGTCTAAGTTATCTCTCGCTGGCCTACCAGGAACTGAACCAATGGGAGGCGGCTCAACAGTCGATTCAGCAAAGTCTCAGCCTGTTAAAGGACACCAACCCACCTGCCGATGCCATTTTGTGGGCACAAGTACTCAATACTCAGGCCAAATTACAGCTACATACGGGCAAGGCAGAGGCCGCATTAGCTACCTGGCAACAGGCGCAGAAATTTTACGACACTGCAGGCGACAGCTTTGGCAGTCTGGGAAGCCAGATCAACCAGGCCCAGGCATTACAGAGTTTAGGTTTCTATCGCCGCTCCAGACAACAGTTGGAAGCACTGGTGCAAAAGCTGGCCGCTATGCCCAATTCTGAAATGAAAGTGAGTGGGCTGCAATCTCTTGGTTTAGCGATTCAATTGAGCGGTGATACCAGCAAAAGCCAACAAGTATTGGAGCAAAGTTTGGCGATCGCCCACCAACTGAATGCAAAACCCTATCTCAGTTCTATTCTGTTGAATCTGGGTAAAACGGCGGCTGATCTGGGCGATCCCAGTGCGGCCATCCAGTACTTTGATGAGGCAGAACAGGTCGCTACAAGTCCGAGTGAACAATTGCAAGCCCGCTTAGATCAGTTCAAGCTCTTCCTCAGCTACAACAAGCTAGACTTGGCGGCCTCCGCTGCTCCTCAACTGCTCCAACAACTACGAGAACTCCCCCCCAGCCGCACTTCCCTCTATGCGGCCATCAACTTTACCGCAGCCATCAATCGTCTGCAGAACCCCGCTCAAATTCTGCCACTCAAAAACCTGGCCGAGTTGATGACGGGAACTGTGCAATCGGCACGCAAGATTCAAGATGCCCAGGCAGAGGCTTACGCCTTATATCAATGGGCACAACTTTACCAGCGGACTCAACAGTGGACTATTGCCAGGGATCTGGCCCAGAAATCTTTAAATATTGCCCGTCAGCTGAGAGCAGAGGATATCATTGCTCAGTCGGCCTGGCGCTTAGGACAGTCCTATCGACAGGAAGGAAAGCGGGCAGAGGCGATCGCCGTTTATACAGAAGCGGTGAATGCGCTCAAAGCCCTGCGGACGGACTTAGCTGCCGTCAATCCAGATGTCCAGTTCTCTTTCCGGGAAAGCGTCGAGCCAGTCTACCGGGAATTCGTTGATTTACTGCTGGATGGGCAACCCAGTCAGGAAACTCTGGTGCAAGCTCGCGAATTGATCGAGTCCCTCCAGGTCGCGGAACTTGATAATTTTTTCCGGGAAGCCTGTTTAGATAAAGCCCAACAAATTGATCAGGTTGATCCGGCAGCCACGGTGGTCTATCCCATTCTGCTGCCCGATCGGCTGGCGGTTATCCTGTCCACCACCGGACAACCCCTACGTTACTATACCACTCGCGTCTCAAGGGCGGAAATTGACCAAACCCTGAACAAACTACTCATCGGCCTTAACCCTGTCTCTGACGCGAAAGAACGCGATCGCCTATCGCAACAGGTTTACAACTGGCTGATTCGTCCCGCAGAAGTAGATAACGCCTTCAAACATACAAAAACACTGGTGTTTGTCTTAGATGGTCGCTTACGGAATATTCCTATGGCAGCCCTGTACGATGGGCAGCGGTATTTGATTGAGAAGTATGCCGTTGCGCTCTCTCCAGGGTTACAACTTCTGCCCGCCCGACAGTTGCAACAAAACCAGATTGGCGCGATCGTCGGGGGGATCAGTGAGTCTCGATCGGGCTTCAGTGCGTTGCCAGCGGTTGAATCTGAAGTGCAACAAATCTCAAAAACCGTATCCGCCTCCCAACTGATGAATCAGGAATTTACCAGTGCCGCCCTGTCTGATCGGGTTAAAAATAGCAACGCCAATGTGGTACACCTGGCTACCCACGGGCAGTTTAGCTCCCGGCAGGAAGACACATTCCTGCTCACCTGGGATGGACAAGTCAGGATTCAGGAATTGGCTGAACTGCTGAAAGCACGGGCAGGTAATTCGTCCAGGGCGATCGAGTTACTGGTTCTCAGTGCCTGTGATACGGCAACAGGAGACGATCGGGCGGTTCTGGGACTGGCAGGGTTAGCCGTCAAATCCGGTGCCCGGTCTACGATCGCAGCCCTGTGGCCCGTCAAAGATAAAGCCGCTGCGATGCTCATGAGCAACTTTTACAAAGAACTGCAAAAACCTGGAATCACAAAAGCTGAAGCCCTGCGACAGGCACAGATTGACCTGATTCGCCGCACGGATTTCCGTGAGCCCTTCTTCTGGTCTGCCTTTGTGCTCGTTGGTAACTGGTTGTAACTCAGGATTATTACGGAGTCCGATAAATCGGAATTTACGCAAACTCCCTATGGAGTGATATTCAGTAGTTTTCCTATAGTAAAAGGTGTTCCCTGAAGACGTATCTGAGAAAAGCCCCCAACCCTAATGAACTGGGGATTCAGAGTGAATAGTTCGTAAATTTCTCAGGGTGATGCATGAGGAGCTTGCTGTTCTAACCAATTACCGCTGCCATCACCGGATTCTGTGCACATTATCTGTCATACAGGTTCAATATCATGAAACGTCAAACTCTAGCGAATGGATTGAGCATTCTTGCTCTCATCGCTGGCAGTACATGTACCAGTGCCTACGCTGTTACATTTACTCCCCCAGCTCATGGTGGGGCTCCCAGTCAGGCAACCGGGGGAGCCTCTCGTGGTAATTTCTTTACCCCTACTTCTGGCAGTGGCGCTCCCAGTCAAGCGACCGGGGGAGCCTCTCGTGGTAGCTTGTTTACCCCTTCCCCAGGCCGGGGTGTTCCACAACAAGCGAGCGGAGGGGCCTCTCGCGGAGATCTGTTTAAGCCAGCCACTGGCAATGGATCGCCTACCCAGGCGGCGGGCGGAGCCTCTCGTGTAGGAACTTACTACCTCAATCCCTCAATCGTAGGGGCAACCGGCCCAGCCGCTCTGATTGCGCTCCTGCCCCAAAGTTTCTATGGCACCACTGTCTCTGAACGCCCCACGTTTCTGGTTTATCTGCCTGCCTCGAATGCTGAAGAAGCCGTCTTCAGTCTCAAGGATGAAACAGGCAATATGCAGTACCAGATGACAATTCCCGTAACTGGTAAAACAGGTGTGATGGCCATCACCCTGCCAGCAGAGGCCCCTATGTTGCAGGTCGGGAAGAATTACCAGTGGTTCCTGGCGCTCAAGATTAACGGCCAACTGAGTCCTGCCACTCCGTATGTGGATGGATGGGTTCAACGGATTCAACCCAATGCTGAACTGATGGCAGCTATGCAGCAGCCAGATGCTCTGAAGCGGGCAACTGCCCTGGGTAAGAATGGTGTATGGTATGACTGCGTTGCTACCCTGGCATCGCTGTATGCCACGCAACCGTCTAACTCCACACTCACCAATCAGTGGGGAGAACTGCTTTCCTCGGTAGGATTAAAGGAAATTAAAGCCGCTCCAGTGCTGATTTCCACCAAGTAAACCAGATGTTGGTAGGGAAGTTGCCTATGAATTTCCTTACCAACTCTGATCCAGTACAGTTAACGGCGTAGCCCCATGATGTGGCGCAAACTTCAGACCTTCATCCAGCAATCTCGTAGTATCCTAATCATCGCTCCCAGCATCTCTTTGACTGTTATTGCTGGACAATGGTTTGGACTGTTTAATTTGCCCGAATGGAAAATCCGAGATGAATGGACTCGTCTGCGATCGCAAGAACACACTGCGGACGAAATTGTCATTGTTTCCATTGATGAGCAGGATATCCAATCCGTTGGTAAATGGCCTGTCCCAGACTGGGCACTCGCTCAGTTACTGGAAAAAATTCGAGCACAACATCCTCGCAGCATTGGTTTAGACCTCTACCGAGATTTACCAGAGGGAAAAGGACATGAAGCTCTGATGCGAGTCTTTCAAACAACCCCTAACCTGATCGGGGTTGAGAAAATTATTGGTGAGCGAGTCAATCCTCCCCCAGAGTTGAAGAAACGGGATCAGGTCGGATTGGCAGATCTGGTGCTGGATGGCGATCGCCATGTGCGCCGCGCCCTGCTGACGGCTGAAGATGCGAAAGAACAGGGAACTCTGAAAGCTGGACTGGCAACCCGTGTGGCTTTACAGTATCTGGAAGCGGAAGGCATTACCCTGGAATCTATCGATCCCAAACAACAAAAGTTTCGCCTGGGTAAACAACTCTATGTTCCTCTCAAGAACCGAGAAGCAGGCTATGCCAATTCAGATTTGGGGGGCTACCAGATTTTGCTGGATTGGTATGGGCCAGAAACGGCATTTAAGACCGTAGCCATGCGAGATGTTTTGGCTGGTAGAGTTCCGGCAACTTTCATGCGCGATCGCATGGTCTTTATTGGATCCATGGCCGTCAGCACCAATGATTTCTTCGGTACACCCTTCAGTTCTTCCTGGTTATCTGCTCAGAAGCCAACCCCTGGTGTGGCAATTCATGCCAATATCGCCCATCAGTTAGTACGGGGAGCCAAAACAGGTCAGGCGAGCTTACGGGGGTTTTCCGACATTTCCTTTACTGTCTGGGTGCTGGGATGGTCGATCGTGGGGTCTGTCGGAAGCTGGTGGCTCGCGGGTGTTCGTGGTGGACGGAAAATTCCCGGAGGCAAAATCCTCTGGGTCACTGTTGGTATGAGCGGCGCATTACTGGTAGCCTCCTACGGGATGTTTACGAATGGTGTCTTGCTTCCAGTCAGTCCTGCTCTGGCAGCGTTTATTAGCAGTGTCATTGCCACCACCAATGCTCGGAAGCAGCAAACCTTGGAAGCAACCAATCGGCAGCTTGAAATTGCTAATGCTCAGCTGTTGGACTATTCCAGAACCCTGGAAGATAAAGTTGAAGAACGTACCCGCGAACTGGTTGAGGCAAAGCAGGCCGCTGATGCGGCAAACCAGGCCAAGAGCGAGTTTCTCGCGAATATGAGTCATGAACTACGTACACCACTGAATGGCATTCTCGGATATGCTCAGGTGTTACAGCAATCGTCCACTCTATCGGCAAAAGAACAGCAGGGGGTTAATATTATTCATCAGTGTGGAACTCACCTCCTGACGCTGATCAACGACATTTTAGATCTGTCCAAAATAGAGGCACGCAAGCTGGAATTATTGCCTACCAGCATTCATCTGTTACCTTTTCTTCATGGCTTGACAGAGATGTGTTGTGTTCGGGCAGACCAGAAAGGAATTGCCTTCAATATCATTTTGGGCGATTGTCTGCCAGTATCGATTCAAGTCGATGAAAAGCGGCTACGGCAAGTCTTAATCAATTTACTGGGCAATGCTATCAAATTTACAGACAGCGGCAGGGTAACGTTCAAAGTTGACGTGCTAGAGCAGGCTAATTCCCAGGTCAATTCCACTGATCAACCAATAGCCACGCTCCGCTTCCAAATCGAAGATACCGGAATTGGTATGTCTGCTGACCAGATCGAAAAGATCTTTCTACCATTTGAGCAGGCAGGCGAAGCCGGAAAACGTCCGGATGGGACTGGATTAGGGTTGGCCATTAGCCAAAGAATTATTGCTCTGATGGGTGGTCAAATTCAGGTACAGAGCCGCTTAGGAGAAGGAAGCGTATTCTGGATCGATTTGACCGTGCCAGTTTCCGGTGAATGGCAGGTTGCAGAAACTGCTTCTGAACAAAAAATTCTTGGCATTCGGGGCCAATCACCTCAGGTGTTGATTGTAGATGATGATGCTAATCATCGGCTACTATTGACTAATTTGCTCCAGGGAGTTGGCTGTCATACCCTGGAAGCGACGGATGGCAATGAGGGGCTGCAATTGGCAATAGAGCACTGTCCAGACCTGATTTTGTTGGATTTAGCAATGCCCAACATGGATGGATTTGAGCTAATGCTCCATTTGCAATCAGATTCAAAAATTCAATCGATTCCCGTTGTCATTTCCAGTGCAAATGTATTTGAAAGCGATCGCGATCGTAGTTTAGAAGCAGGAGCACAGTCTTTCTTGCCCAAACCGCTCCAAGTTGATGAACTATTTAACACACT
>JBBIQC010000273.1:0-6530 GCA_037442585.1 Oscillatoriales cyanobacterium bin_317 | reverse complement strand
GTTGGGGAGGCTTGAGGGTGGGAGAAGCCAAGAGTGAGAGTGCTGTTTTGATGGTGGTAAGAGGGGTGCGCAGTTCCTGGCCTACATTGCTGAGAAACTCATCCTTCAGCCGGATGGTATGCATTAATTCGTCATTCTGCAGGCGCAAGGATTCTGCCTGTTCTGCCTGTTTGCGATAGGTGGAACTTCGCACAGACAATTCTTCCTGGAGTTGCAGATGTTTAGCGAACAAGTTGCCAATGGTGGCCAGTTGGGTAGAACCGGATACCCCTTCTGCCATCAGTCTTTGCCACTGCTGGACTAAATCTGTGGCTGTTGGAGAAGCAGGGGAGGCCGAGGTAGTCGATTGGGGCAAAACGACGGGCTGCAGTTCAGCCATCAATTGTTCCAGTCCCTGTCGCGATCGCTGAATTAGCTCCGGCTCAAAGGAGTAGATTGCCATTAACAACTGTTTACGCTCCTGGGTTGTTGATTCCAGGAGTTGGGAAATCTGGCCGTAGCTCGATAGGAGATCCAGGGAAGTTGGGGTCATCTCTGAAAGTTTGGCCTGTTGGGCAGTCCGGGGTCGGTGGGCAAATAACCCTGCCTGAAAGGAGGGCGACCAGACAATTAAAAAGTACTCCCGGCGCAGGGTGCTATCGAGTGGCAACTGTACGGAAAAAATCGGTGTTAAGTCTGAGACAACCTGAGTTTGACCGTTCCTCGGTTGTTCGGTCAGTGGGTCTGTCTCCCCGGTCACGATCGCCTCGCTTTCTGATGGAGCCTGGTCTGCCAGAGAATGAGCCGCGATCGTGTCCTCTATTTCTTCCCGATGGGTTGTAAAACTGTAAATGGCTTTGGGAATTCCCTCCAGCTTGGCATAGCGCTCCAGTTCTTCTTTCCAGACCTCTCCCCGGGGTAGCTTGGCCCAAACAATGGCGGAAATTTTCTGTTCGATCAACACCTGAAGCAGCGAATCACTCATAGATTTGAGTGTTGTTGGGCTGATCTGTACCGTGCTGGGAGGCGGTTCCTGATGCAGGGCAAGTTCATATAACGATACATCGGATGTGGAAGTGGAAGTCATAGCAGTGGAGAGAAACAGATTTTTGGCACTCGAAAGCAACCCTCAGGTATTAGGGCGATCTTAGCAAGAACTTCCAATGGAGAATTATGAGTTATGAATAGACTTCTTGCAAATTGGAAAAAACGTCGGATGGGCAAAGGGAAACGGTGCCCATCCTGTCATTCTGGCTGACTTCAATGGGCACGCCAAGCGCTGCCCATCCTACTGATGATGATTGAGTCTAATAGGCAAGAGTTCCAATGATGAATGATGAATTGTGGTTGCGACTCCCATCGTCTACCTCTCCACTCATCACCCCATCCCCCTCTTTGCCAACGCCTCCCGCGCCTGCTCCCGATCGTCAAAGTGAATCTTCTCTGTTCCCAGAATCTGATAGTCTTCGTGCCCTTTTCCGGCAATTAACACTCCATCACCGGGCTGAGCCGTGAGAATCGCTTCCCGAATGGCTTCTGCTCGATCGCAAAGCACAACCGGATGCACCGACTCTGGAATGCCGGCCAGGATATCATCCAGAATCTGCTGGGGATTCTCCGTCCGGGGATTATCCGATGTGACATAGGCGACATCTGCCAGATCAGCGGCAATTCGTCCCATTTGCGGACGTTTGCGGCGATCGCGATCGCCGCCACAGCCGAAAACACAAATCATTTTTCCCGGAATAAAGGGACGGGCGGCTCGCAGCAGGTTTTCCAGGCTATCGGGTGTGTGGGCGTAATCCACAATCACGCTAATGTCCTGCTGCGGCGAAATCGAAACCTGTTCCATGCGTCCTGGCACTCCAGTAAATTCCGGCAAAGCCGCAACGATCGTCTCCAGTCCAATCCCCAGATGCAAGGCGGCACCGACAGCAGCCAGCAGATTGGCGAGGTTGAATTGCCCCACTAGGGGAGACACAAAAGGCGCTTCCCCGTGAGGCGTATGTAGTGTGCCGCTAACGCTGGCTGGCCCATAGATTAAATCCCCTGTCCACAAATCAGCACTGGCATCCTGAGTGCTATACGTCCACAAGCGATCGCCGGATAATTGGGTAATCAACCGCTGACCGTAAGGATCATCCTGGTTAACGATCGCCCGTCCGGTTAAATAGTTGGGACTGAATAGCAGCGCTTTGGCCGCGAAGTAGTCATCCATATCGCGATGGAAATCCAGATGATCCTGGGTCAGGTTGGTGAATACACCTACTTCAAAGGCACACCCCAATACCCGTCCCTGAGCTAACGCATGGGAACTGACTTCCATTACCCCGTATTCACAGCCTGCTGCGATCGCCTCTGCCAGTTGCCGTTGCAGTTCCACCGCAAAAGGAGTGGTGTGTACTGCTGTTTGCTGAAATCCCGGCCAGCGAGTGTACAGCGTTCCCAGTAAGGCCGTGGACTGCTGTACCCGATTCAACAAAAATTCAATCAAATGGGTTGTGGTCGTCTTGCCATTGGTGCCTGTCACACCCACCAGTTTCAGTCGTTGGGCAGGATGGCCATAGAAGGCAGTGGCTAACTGGGCACAGGTCTGGATCATATCCTCTGCGGCCAGGAGGCAAGCCGGGGTGGAGGCTTCAGGTGGATGATTGAATGCTTTACTGGCCGCCTGCTGGGAAATGACCGCCGCGATCGCCCCGGAAGCGATCGCTCCTGACCAAAATTCCCCTCCATCTACCCGGGTTCCCGGCATCCCGATAAACACATCCCCCGGCTGACAGGCCAGAGAATTGGTCGATAATCCTTTCACCTCCAGTTCCAAAGCCGGATGCTCTGCCGGAGGAGTCAGAGTCGAAACCTGAGCCAGTAATTCACGCAACTTCATGTCAGTATCTCCTCACAACTGCACTTCTATTCTTGGGGTTCAGGGTGTAAATATTTCTGTAGCAGACGCTCCAACTGGTGGACGGACGATCGGGGGGAAGGACGGGGAAGGGGGATTAGGGACGGAGGGGAGGAAGAATGACGGCTTTCCTGGCCGGTGTCCTGGGCTTTATGGCCTATTTCCAGAAATAATACGGGGATTTCATACTGGTACTGCTGGAACCAATCCTCACGGGTGCTAATGTCGCGAATTTCCAGGTCAAATTTTAAGGTTTGAATTTGCTCCAACTTTTCCTGCAAGCCTTCACAGAGGTGGCAACCCGGTTTGCTATAGAGAATTAACCGCATAGGGAGTAGGGGGTAGAAGTTAAAAGTTGAGAATTAAGAGTTGAGAGTTAAAAGTTTTAAGTTTTAAGTTTTGAATTCTAAAGGCTTAATCGCCCGGTGTCCACTCTGCACCCGCTACTACCGACTCATCCACCCATGCATGCCTCCCTCGCTTACCCGCTCTCTTCCCTCCAATCTGCCAAATTTCCCACCTGAGTCACATAGCCTGGGAGAGCGCCCCCTGGGTAATTTAAAATTACTGACGAGAGCCACAACCGCACATTAACGATGACCCAATCCGCCCGTCCTTTGCTCCAGCCAGCGTCTCTTGACCTGAAAAAGCTCAACCAGAAATTTGAAAAGCTTCATCCCAGAGATATTCTGGCCTGGTGTGTTGCCAATGTTCCTGAAGGGTTGGTACAGACCAGTGCCTTTAGCGTGGATGATATGCTGATTACGGATTTGCTTTACCGGGAGCTAAAGCCCGCACATCCAGTACCTGTTCTGTTTCTCGATACGCTGCATCACTTTCCCCAGACGATCGAGCTGGTGGCCCATGCCAGGGAACTGTATCACCTGAATCTCAAGGTCTACAAAATTAAGGGGGTCAATAGTCGCAAAGCCTTTGCCACGAAATATGGGGAAGCTTTGTGGGATAAGGATGTGACCAAATTTCATCAATTGACTAAAGTGGAGCCGCTACAACGCGGGCTAAAGGAATTGGGAACGATCGCCTGGATTACAGGCCGTCGCCGCGATCAGGCTGAGACTCGTACCGAAATGCCTATCTTTGAATTGGATGCGGAGCAGCGCTTGCAGGTGAATCCTCTGGCAAACTGGACTCGCAAGGAAACCTGGGCTTACGTCTTTGAACATGACGTGATTTACAACCCATTGCATGACCAGGGCTATTCTAGTATTGGCGATGAACCGTTAACGACTCCCATTCAGCCTGGGGAAACGGAATGAGTCGGACGTTGGCGCGGAACGGAAATAGGCCACCATCACCGTTGGCATCTATTCAGTCTCAGGGTGGGCAATGGCTAAAGGTTCGACTTCTGGTAGAGGGATGGCGATCGCTTCTCGCTCTTTGACCGCAGGTTGAGGAATAGCCAGCGGTTCTGGCTCCGCAGGTTGGGGCAGCGACAAGGGACTGGCGAGTTTTTCAGTGTTAGGGAAAGCACTGCGCTTCCAGGCATAAATCGTAAAATTAATGCCAAGATAACCGACCGTGAAGAGTTCCGTTGCGATCGCGAGTTGATCGAGAATCTGTTGAGCAACTTCGTAGGACATACGTACTCTCCTTCCAGTCTATGCAAACACCACCAAAAGAGTATCGCACAGCACCGAATGTTGCCACAGTAAAAATGTTCTGTGTACCCATCCCCTTGGCAATATCAGCAAATGGGATACGGTCTGTAGTTTGGCCTGCCAATGGGGAGTGGCAAGAGTGTGCCATCAAACCTGCTGGTCACTCAATGCTTCCAAAAGCCATTTCTGCTATTTGCAAGCAAATCAAAAAACCTGCTTCTGCTAAAATCCAATGTCATCGCTTGTTTTAGCTCGAGGAAAAGCTGAGTTTTGGAAATTGTAGAGTTGCTGTGAACATCGTTATTACCGTTGCGGGAATTGCTGGGATTATCGCCAGCTTTGTATTACTGAACGGCTTGGTTCAGTTCAGCACCAAGGTTCTGGCAGCAACCTGGTTTCAGCATCACGCCTCTAAGATGACCAACGTCCGGCAGAATGCCAGTGTGATGTTGTTAGTCGCCTGCATTACTCTGTGTGTGCTGGTGATTGGGGTAAACGGGATCCTGATTTTCCAGGGTACAAGTGTCCTGGACTTTTATCTGAATCTACTAGCCAGCATTCCCCGCCAGTTTTGGATTGCGTTGGCGATCGCCCTTTTCCAGTCCATTAGCCTGTTACTACTGGTCAAACTCAGCCTTCCCTATCTGCTGAAAGCGTTGGATCGAGCCTGTGTACTGGCTCAAAATTCAGATCAAATCACCGCGAATGACGAAAGCGTTCAAGTATTTTTCAGCACCCTCAAGAAGGTTTCAGCCAATGGCATCTGGTTGCTGACGTTGATTCTTTGCGGCGATTTTCTACACGTACCCGATATTCTCATTAAATATCTCAGCGTTGCTCTCAAAGCGTATCTGGCAATTTCTCTAGGGCGGTTAATGATCAAACTGCTGTCGGTCATGATCGATACTCTCGATGCCTTAAGTCTGCGATATTCCAGCCCTGACAATGTGTTGCGTCATTACGAGCGATTTCGTCACTTAGTGCCAGCTTTGAAAAAGGCGCTGGAATATATTTTGTATGTTGCGATCGCCACTTTGGTGATTCAGGATATCGACTCCATCGCCTGGATTACAACCTACGCTGATGAAATTGTTCAAATTATTGGACTCTATTTTTTATGTGGCGTGGTCATAGAAATCTTCAACATTATTCTGGAAGATTTAGTCCTCAAAACGGATCATCTGACCGATTTACAGCGGCAGCGTCGCCTCACCATTATTCCCCTCTTCAAAAGCGTCTTAAAATACGTGACCTATTTTGTGGGTGCGATTCTGGTGCTGCATCTGGTTGGCATTAATCCGGCTCCGATTTTGGCGGGGGCTGGTATTGTGGGGTTGGCAGTCGGCTTTGGGGCACAAAACCTGATCAACGACATTGTTTGTGGATTCTTTATTCTGTTTGAAAACTACTATCTGGTTGGCGATTACATTAAGGCTGGGAAAGAAGAAGAACGAGTTGTCGAAGGAACAGTCGAGGCGATCGAACTGCGAACGACTCACATTCGTCATCCCGATGGCCAGTTGCAGATTATCCGCAATGGCGAGATTGGCTCGATCGTCAACTACTCGAAACACTATTCTTATGCCAAAGTCGATGTTCCGGTTCCTTCAGGAGTAGAACTGGAGCAGGTTTATCAATTGATCAATAAGGTTGGTGAGCACCTTCAGAGTCAATGTTTAGAGGTTCTAGAAGCGACTCAAATTGAAGGGCTGGAAAGCTTTGAGGCTGACAATCTGGTGATTCGTACCATGACACGGGTAAAACCTGGTAAACACCTCCATGTCCAACGGCTGTTACGGAGCAAGCTCAAAGCAGCCTTTGATCATCACCAGCTTACCCAAAACCCTCAGACCCAGTTAGAAACCGTGTCGGAGTGAATTCTAACCAGTGCAGGCTGAGCAAAGGGGCGCAACCAGGACCCTACTCTTGCATACCAGCGTAGAGTAGACGGGCAAACAATCGTGCTCCATCGCTGTAAGGGTGACAGGGAGGTTCAAAGGTAGCCCCTATCAGGAGTACAGGCAGAT
>JBBIQC010000272.1:0-6534 GCA_037442585.1 Oscillatoriales cyanobacterium bin_317 | reverse complement strand
ATCGCAACGACGGATCCCATCCAGGCCATAAGGACTTGATCAAACTGATCGAATCTGAACTTCCAGGCGGGATCGGTAATTTGAAACAGGACGACGAGAAGGACTAATCCAGTGGAAACCGCTAAGACCAGCGCAGTCACCCGACGGCGGCGCAGGAGCGGCATCTCAATCAGCCAGGAAAGGGCAATAACGGCACTCATCGCGATTAAAAGATGAATGTAATTAATGTATTTGGTGAGTTGAATCGTATTGACAAAGGGTAAAGTCGCAATAATTTTCTGAAATGGACTGAAACTAGAGATATTGATAACTCCTAAAATTCCAGCCATTAAGGTTACTAGAAATACAAGCTGATTGGGATACTGATTGGTTTTCCTGAAGTTGAGTTTTCCGACATTTAAGATCAGAATGCTTAGACCCGCGATCGCCAGAAACAGCAAGAGAGGATGAATCGGAAAGGTGGCGTACTCGAAGTTAGAACTGATAGATGGGCGATAGTAGGCTTGATGCGGCCCATTGATATAAGGGATGAGCCAGCTTAATAACCACTGGGGACTGATGGAAAATGACGATCGCGCCGTGCTTTCTACAGATTGAATCCATCCCTCCCGTTTGCCAATTAAATAAGGCAAAACAGCAGGTGTAGCGATTAAAATACCTCCCACAAGGGACAAGCCAAAAACAGTCAACTTTTTCCAGTTGATTCGTTTTGATTGCAGTACTTCGGCAGCAAAGAGAATGACAATAGCGATTAAATTAAAGAAAGATTCTTGAGGATTCCCCGCTGTAATGGAACAGATGGCGGCTCCAGCAGCGGTTAGAATGACCCGGATCGAGTAATTGCCACGAGCGATACAAACCGCCGCCCAGGCCATGAATGGAGTCCAGACAAAGGCCCGGAAATGCACCATGTTGATATTGAAAAATGTCAAAAAGCTTAAAGAAAAAGCACAGGCTAAAATGAGAGCCAGTTGCCAGCGAATATAGAGTCGAAATAACAGGAATGAGCCGATCGCCAGAAGCAAAATATGCAGCACCTGAAATAGATCAAAAAATTGGGAAGAAGATAGATCCATCACTGGCAGGAGTAGATTGGGAGGATAAAGCACCCCAGATTGAAGGGACTCCAGGAGAAACGCCCCCAAGCCATTATCCAAATTGATGAACGGTATTTCTCCCTGGCGCAAAGCCATGCCAATGTTAAATAACCAGGGATGATCCTGCTGGCTTCCGGCGGCTGGATCGACAACAGGTAATAATTTGCCAAACCGTTCCGAAAAATCGGTAGAAGCTTCGTTAAAAGAAATTGTATAGTTCAAAAAAATAACTTCAAAATAAGTCAGGAACGGAGCAATTAAGAATAGTCCTATCAGTACTTTTTTGCTATTCAGGAGAGCGAAGATTTTTGATCTAAATTCAGGCATGACTGATGATAAGAACTGATAGCTGAGCGTGATATGTAAAATGTTGCATTCAACTATATCACCGTCGGTTGTTTGAAAGTTGCCGCTTTCTACCCAGTATGCAATTTGTCTTGTAGCTAGCGAATGAAATTGCAGCAGCAAAGAATTGAGAGACTATGGCAGAATGAACGGGGTAAGTTCTCTTGGCCCAGTTGTCTTTATGACTAAATTCGTGTTTGTCACCGGCGGTGTCGTTTCCAGTATCGGTAAAGGGATTGTGGCGGCCAGCCTGGGACGGTTACTGAAATCACGCCATTATTCAGTTTCCATCCTGAAACTGGATCCCTATATCAATGTGGATCCAGGTACGATGAGTCCGTTTCAACATGGGGAGGTGTTTGTTACGGAAGATGGGGCTGAGACTGACCTGGATCTGGGGCACTACGAGCGCTTCACCGACACCTCTATGTCTCGCTTGAATAGTGTGACGACGGGATCCATCTACCAGGCGGTCTTAAACAAGGAGCGCCGGGGAGATTACGAAGGCGGCACCGTGCAGGTGATCCCCCACATCACGAATGAGATCAAGGAACGAATTCTGCGCGTCGCTAATAACACCTCTCCCGATGTCGTGATTACTGAAATTGGCGGCACGGTCGGTGATATCGAGTCTCTGCCGTTCCTGGAAGCAATTCGCCAGTTTCGTAAAGAAGTGGGCCGACAAAATGTGCTGTATATGCACGTCACCCTGATTCCCTGGATTCCAGCAGCGGGAGAAATGAAGACCAAACCCACGCAGCACTCCGTCAAAGAATTGCGATCGATTGGGATTCAGCCGGATATCCTGGTTTGCCGTAGCGATCGCCCCCTGCCACCGGGACTGAAGGAAAAAATCTCCAACTTTTGTGATGTGCCCACGGAATGTGTGATTGCCTCACCCGATGCCGCCAGCATCTACGAAGTGCCATTAATTCTAGAGCGCGAGGGATTAGCCCATCAAGCGATCGAATTGTTGCAATTAGAGCAACGCAATCCTGATCTGGCTCAATGGGCGACACTGGTGGAGCGACTGTACCGTCCCACCCGCCAATTGGAGATTGCGATCGTCGGTAAGTATGTGCGCCTGGGAGATGCCTACCTGTCTGTGGTAGAAGCGTTGCGCCATGCGGCGATCGAACTCAACAGTGCCCTCAACCTGCGTTGGATTAACTCAGAAGATATTGAGGAGCATGGGGCAGAGCAGTATCTGGCCGGAGTTAACGGCATCATTGTGCCGGGAGGATTTGGTATTCGGGGGGTGGATGGCAAAATTGCCGCCATCACGTATGCCCGTACGCATCAGATTCCTTTCCTGGGGCTGTGTTTGGGAATGCAGTGTTCCGTAATCGAATGGGCCAGACACGTGGCTCATTTAGAAGATGCCAACAGTGCGGAGTTCAATCCCCAGGCTCACAATCCCGTCATCAACCTGTTACCCGAACAGCAAGATGTAGTCGATCTGGGTGGCACGATGCGATTGGGCCTCTATCCCTGCCGTCTGGCTCCTAACACACTGGCCTTCAGTCTGTATAAAGAAGAGGTGGTGTACGAACGGCACCGCCATCGGTATGAATTCAACAATGCCTATCGCAATTTGTTCATTGAATCTGGATACACCATTAGTGGCACTTCTCCCGATAGCCGCCTGGTGGAGATTATTGAACTGGCCGATCATCCCTTCTTTATTGCCACCCAGTTTCACCCTGAGTTTCAATCGCGACCGAATCAGCCCCATCCTTTATTCAGAGGTTTAATTCGGGCCGCCTTAGCAACCCAACCGGAATCCCTGGCAGGTGCCGCTGTTAACTCCTATACCGACTCTTTAGAGGAATCTTCACAGGACAAGGAGGTGCATCCAGTAACTTCATCCCTGATCTCTCCGGCTGAAGTTTCGTAGGGGTGAACTATAATCATATACCCTGAGCAGAAACCTTGTTCTCACGACATTGTGGCTTACTGGATTAAGCTTACCTACGATCGCAATACCTATCTTGTTGATCTGGATCGGGTCAGTGCCTTTTGCTACATGCAGAATGGCCGTATTTCCTTTTCAGCGATGGATGGGACGGTGACGATCGTGATTAATCAGCAAAGTGATGCCAATACTTATCAAGCCATTCTGGACTATGTGGAGAAGCAAACAGGACAGTCTCTCCTGTAACCAGGGAGGCTTATTGGGTGTTGAGATTGATCCCTACGCTGGGATCCGGGGGAGGAACCTGAAAGAAATCGATCGCCCGGTTATCCATCGTGGGGGAGGATGGAGCATGAATCAGGTCAGGAGGAATGATATTGAGGATTTTGCCACCTGAGCCTGGTTTTACTCGTAAAGATGCAGTGACTTCCTTAAGCCAGGTGGCATCATAGATGCTGAATCTGGTAGAAGCATTAGCAGCCTGACTGGAGGTATCCAGTGAGATGGGTTCAGTTAACAGAAGCTCACTGCGAGTTTCGACGACGGACTGCATCTCTTCCCCGTTAGCTGGAGCGTTGGAGCCGATTTGAGCGAACCCTGTGGTTGGCAGTGCGATCGCACTCCACACCCCTAGCCCTATTGCTGTTAGACGTTTCATATTCCTGCCCTTAATTGCAACTTCCTACTGATCTGAACGGTATTGCGCCGATTCGGCGATCGCCAAAGCCTTTAACAAAATGTTAATTCTTATTCAGTTAGGATGTCTTCCCCAATCCGGGCGACATCTTTAGTCATACAATAAAAGGTTTTGGATTTCCGGTTTTAGAAAGAAAGACCTTCGCAGGCCAATTACTCATCGGTGCTTTCTTTGACATACGGGATGCCCAGAGCGGCGGGAGGAGTGGATTTTCCGGCCAGCCCAATTAAAGCCAGAAGCGCAGTGACATAGGGCAGCATGGTGAGTAGCTGGTAGGGAATGGCAAGATTGAATGCCTGTACCCGCAGTTGCAGGGCTTCCGTCGCTCCAAACAACAGGCAGGCCAGGGCCGTATAAACCGGATGCCAGCGGCCAAAAATCAGGGCAGCCAGGGCAATAAATCCTTTGCCTGCACTCATCCCTTCCGTAAAAAACTTGACATGCACCAGCACCAGATAGGCACCCCCCAAGGCCGCCAAGATGCCACTGAGGGCAACACTGACATACCGCACCCAGGCCACCTGAATGCCCGCCGTATCTGCTGCCCTGGGATATTCTCCGACCGCCCGCAGGGTCAGCCCTAAACTGGTGCGAAAGAGCAGATAGGTGATCAGCGGAATCAGCAGCAACAGGCTGTAGGCCAGCAGATCCTGGTTAAACAGCAGCGGCCCCAGGAGGGGAATCTGACTCAGACCAGGAATAGCGATCGCCGGGATCCCTGCCAGTTTTTGGGTGGTTTCCAGGTTAAAAACGAGCCGCGCCCCGAAAGCGGTTAATCCGGCGGCTGACAGATTGATGGCTAAGCCCGACACCAGTTGATCAACTCGCAACGTCACACTCAGAAAGGCATGGAGGATTCCCACCAGGCTGCCGACCACGATCGCCGCGATCGTCCCTACCCAGACATTCCCGGTGGCAAAGGTGACGGCGGCACTGACAAATGCCCCTGTGAGTAACATCCCTTCCAGGGCAATATTCAACACGCCCGATCGTTCCGAAAACAGTCCTCCTAATGCCGCAAATGCCAGGGGAATGGATAAGCGCAAACTGGCAGAGAGGTAATCGGAAAGGAAGGCGAGGTTGTTGTCCATGTACTGTGAAAGGGAGAGGTCTGTCGAACTAACGCTCATTCAAGCAGGGGAGAGGCAAGGAGATGACCCGCTTTCACGCAAAAAATCTGAGACGACTTCAGCCATTGGGCATCAAAGGAACCGAGATGGGTCGTGGTGATCAGGGTCTGAAAGCGATCCTGAATCGTTTCCAGTAACTGATTTTGCCGGTGCAAGTCCAGTTCAGCCAGCACATCATCCAGCAGCAGCAACGGTGGTTCGCCAATCACCTCCTCAATCAACTTCAACTCAGCCAATTTGAGGGCCAATACCAATGTCCGTTGTTGCCCCTGAGAGCCGTACTGCCGTGCTGAAGTCTGGTTAATTGTAAACTCTACCTCATCCCGGTGCGGGCCAACCAAGGTGGTGCCCTGATGCTGCTCTGCGATCGCCCGCTCCTGCAGCTTACTCAGAAAAGCGGTCTGCACCACAGCCGGATCATCCTGTTCAATGGGAACGTGGGGGTGGTAGGTGAGGGTTAATTCTTCTTGATGGCCGCTGATCGCCTGGTGCCAGTGTGCTGCCAGGGGGGCCAGTCGCTGTACTACTCTGGCGCGGCGGCGAATTACGCGGGTTCCGGCTACGGCTAATTGAGCATCCCAGAGCGCCATTTCCGTAGCGGGTGAGGACGTGGGGGTAGAGTCGCGATCGTCCTTATCCCCTTCAATACTCAGAACCGGAACAAGCGGATTGTTGAATGCCTCCTGCCGCTTTTTTAACAAGGCATTACGCTGGCGGAGAATGTGGACGTATTGCTGCAACACATGGGCATACACCGGTTCCAGTTGGATCAGGAGGGAGTCTAACCAGGCGCGTCGTTGTTCCGGGCCACCGCGTACCAGATCTAAATCCAGACTGGAGAACTGCACCAGATTCAAGGTTCCCAGAAAATCCAATTGGCGGCGCAGAGATTGACCATTCAGAGCGACTGTGCGCCGACTGTTACTGCGCAGCACCATGGACAGATCAACCGTGCCAATCTCCCGTTCTAGGGAGGCCGTAATGTGAGCCAGGGGTTCGTCATCCCGAATTAAGTCTCGATCGCGGGAAGTACGATGCGATCGCAGCGTGGAGAGTAGCTCTACCGCTTCCAGTAAATTCGATTTTCCCTGAGCATTATCCCCCACCAGAATGGTCTTCGGGGCTGAAAAGTCTACCTGCTGGTCTACATAATTGCGAAACTGGCGAAGGTGAAGGGTGCGGAGGTACATGAGCGGGGCAAGAGACGTTAGAGCGATCGCCAGACTTCGCGAATGGCCTGCCCAACTGCCTGAAACCGATGCTCAGGAAGGGGAATCGGAGCATTGGTAAAAAGATAATAGATTTCGCCCGTTTCCGTTACTTCAAATTCAGCTGCAAATTCCTTCGCCC
>JBBIQC010000271.1:0-6582 GCA_037442585.1 Oscillatoriales cyanobacterium bin_317 | reverse complement strand
TGGCCCGATTAATTGAGCAATTTCAGCATCTACCGGGCATTGGTCCCAAAACCGCCCAACGGTTAGCTTTGCATATTCTCAAGCGCCCAGAAGAAGAAGTAAAGGCACTGGCGATGGCGTTAATGGAAGCCAAAACACAAGTAGGCTACTGTTCTGTGTGCTTTCATTTGTCTGCCGACCCCGTGTGTGAAATTTGTCGCGCTCCTAACCGGGAAAACAGTGTGATCTGCGTAGTTGCTGATTCCAAGGACGTAATTGCCCTGGAAAAGACCCGTGAGTACCGGGGAAAATATCACGTTTTGGGTGGTTTAATTTCCCCAATGGATGGGATTGGTCCTGATCAACTGCACATTCAGTCCCTGGTGCGTCGTGTTAGTCAACAAAACATTGAAGAGGTCATCATTGCCATCAGTCCAAGTGTGGAAGGCGAGACGACGACGTTATATGTAGGACAACTCCTAAAACCTTTTACCAAGGTGACTCGCATTGCCTTTGGCTTACCCATGGGTGGGGATCTGGAATATGCCGATGAAGTGACTTTGGCGAGGGCACTGGAAGGACGACGGGAGCTGGATTAGTTGAGAGTTGAAAGTTCAACTTACTGGTAGAAGTAACGTAAACTTCGTGTGTCCAACACCCCCCAGCCAAAGATGTAAATCTCCGATCGTTTGCAGCCCTAAAGATGCTGAGGGGCAACCACCCGTTGCCAAGAAACGGTTGGCGGGGAAAAAATAGCACTTCTGATGCTTCGATCGCCAGGGCCGAAGCCGGAAAACTCTATGGGTTTACGCGATCGCTAACCCATCCTTAGGCCCCACTCTGCCAGCGTTTCTCTCATCCAATGTGTTGAAGTTGCTATCGGAGACTTATCATCTCAAACCTATCTCCACCCCTGATGCTGACCTAGCTGCTTGCCTTGCATAACTTGCAGGAGGTAACGGCGTTAACCTTCAACAACATGGGCGATCGCTCTCTGTCATTGTCAAAGAGCGATCGTTTTTTATGCCAATTTGCCACCGCCTCTTACGCTGAATCATCTGCCAGAGATAGAGCCAGTTGGTAGATGTGGCGGCGCGGCAGGGCGGTTTGTTTCGCCAGTTCCCGACTCGCCTCGGAGCGGGATAGTCCTTGCTGGAGGAGGGCTTGCAGTTCCGCCTTGATCGCCGCTTCAGACAAGGCAGGTTGGGAAATTTCCGCGCCACCGACAACCAGCGTGTACTCGCCTTGAGGATCTTTGTGGGTGTAATAATCAATGGCTTCCTGAATCGTTCCCCGCCAGATTTCTTCGTGCAGCTTGGTCAATTCTCGTTCAAAGGCGATCGCCCGATCGTTCCCCAGGACAGCCGCCAAATCCTGCAAGGTTTGTCTTAACCGATGAGGGGCTTCATAGAAAATCAAAGTATGCGGCTCGCGAGCCAGTCCTTCTAAATCAATCAACCGATCCTTGGATTTGGCAGGCAAAAATCCTGCAAATAGAAACCGATCGCTGGGCAATCCCGAAGCCACCAGAGCCGCGATCGCCGCACTCGGCCCCGGAATTGGCACCACAGCAATCCCATCGGCTACACAACTTTTCACCAGTTCGTACCCCGGATCGGAGATTCCTGGCATTCCGGCATCGGTTACCAGAGCGATCGCCTGTCCCTGCTGCAAGCGGCGCACCAGATCGGGAATGCGAGACTTCTGATTGTGTTCGTAATAGCTCACCTGCGGCGTTGTAATTTGAAAATGCTGCAACAATTTCCCCGTATGGCGGGTATCCTCTGCGGCAATCACATCTACCGATTGCAAAATCCGTACCGCCCGGAAAGTCATGTCTTCCAGATTGCCGATCGGCGTTCCTACAAGGTAGAGTGTTCCGGGTTTGGGGTCAGAGGACATACAGGAGAGGGAGTAGGGAGTAGTGAAGAAGGGGCTGTTTGTTGGATTGACGACGCTGGATTTGATTTATCAGGCGGCTCAACTTCCTGATAGTAATCAAAAAATAGTGGCAACGGACTACGTTGTTTCAGCGGGTGGCCCAGCGACGAATGCGGCGATTGCATTCAGACACCTGGGAAATCAGGCAACAGTGCTGAGTGTAGTGGGAGCACATCCGATGAGCCATCTGATTCTGACAGATTTGCGGGAACAGGGAGTGCATCTGGCTGATTTACATCCGACACGCTCTGAACCGCCGCCGGTGTCCTCCATCATCGTGACGCAAGCCACGGGAGAACGAGCCGTCATCTCCATCAATGCCGTCAATACATCCGCCACTCCAGACCAGATTCCCTCCCACATCTTGCAGGATATAGAGTTGCAAGCTGTAGATATCGTGCTGATCGATGGACATCAGATGGCCGTGGGACGATCGCTGGCGCAACAGGCCCACGCTCAAAACATTCCCGTAGTCATTGATGGCGGCAGTTGGAAACCAGGCTTCGACACTGTTTTGCCCTTTGTCACCTACGCCGTGTGTTCAGCCAATTTCCATCCCCCCGGTTGCCAGTCGGAAGCCGAGGTGATGTGTTATTTATCAGACTTCAACATTCCCTACAGGGCCATCACCTATGGGGAAAAGCCGATTACCTATGGCGATCGTACTCAAATCGGCCATATCCCTGTCCCCACCATTCAAGCCGTTGATACGTTGGGAGCCGGAGACATTTTTCATGGAGCCTTCTGCCACTTCATCCTGCACACTGATTTTGTAACCGCTCTAGACCAAGCCGCCCAAGTCGCCGCTCATGCCTGTCAGTTCTTCGGTACCCGGCGCTGGATGGCAGGACTGGGATGAGCTAAGGTGGGGGAGAAAAGTTAAGAGTTAAACCAAGTCCAGCTAGAGAACTAGAGTTTTCCGATCAGAGAAACTCCGGTTCTGGACTTGGACAAGGTTTAAGAGTTGAGAGTGAACAGTTTTAAGTTTTGAGTTTTGAGTTTTAAGTTGACTAAAAACTGCAAGCTTGCTTCGCGTCTCGCGCCCTTTGTTTCACTATCCACCATTCACCATCCACCCCATGACCGATCCCAACTTGAAAGACTTGTTATTGATCGCCCGCGTCGCAGGTTGGCAAGCCGCTGATATTCTCCTCAAAACTCAAAACTTAGAACTTAACATTCAAAACTCAGAAGATGGCCCAGTGACAGAGGCGGATACGGCAGCGAATGCGGCAATTTTGACGACGTTGCAGACTCAGTTGGGGACGCAGGAGTTTGGCTACCTGACGGAAGAAACCTACAAGCTGGAACCGACCAGCGATCGCCTACAACACTCCTGGGTGTGGGTCATTGATCCCTTAGACGGCACGAAGGAATTTATTAAACAGACGGGAGAGTATGCCGTTCATATCGCCTTGGTGCATGACCATCGACCTGTGCTGGCAGTCGTTGTCTGTCCCGCCGTCGGTAAGCTTTACTTTGCCACGCTCAACGGGGGCACCTTCCTGGAACAGCGGGATGGTACGATCGCTCCCCTGCGCGTCTCCCAGCGTCATCAATTGGAGGAGATGATTGTCGTCACCAGCCGCAGCCATCGCAATCAACGGTTTAATCAATTGATGGCACGCTTTCCCTGCCAGACCCAGAAATCGATCGGCAGTCTGGGTGGAAAAATCGCCGCGATCGCTGATCAACGTGCTGATGTATATGTGGCTCTCTCCGGCACCTCGGCTGCCAAAGACTGGGATCTCGCCGCGCCTGAACTGATCCTGACGGAAGCAGGCGGCCAGTTCACTCATTTCGATGGCAGCCCACTCCTGTATAACCAGGAAGATGTCACTCAATGGGGCGGCCTCCTCGCCAGCAATGGTCAAAATCATGACTTCCTCTGTGCCGAGGCAACTCGCATTCTCAACGAACTTGGGGACTGACTTTAACGCCTTTTGGGTGCGGGAAATGCTGTAGCTCACTCATCTGAAAATCGCTGTAAGCGAGCCAATCGGCTTTCCTCCAGCACCCATAAGATTTGCGGAGAGGAATTTGCCTTCTATGGTAAACGATTGAGCATCCATTGATTTGAAGTTCACGGGTAAGACGAGCTTCGCATCATGATACAGTCCAGCCTCTTTCAACGAGCTACTCCGTTTGGACGATGCCACAAAACGCTGACATCGATAAGTTAGTTAGGCCTTGTGTTATTGATAGAACCGGGTGGCGAAGTTTTGCGATCGTGTGGGAGATAAAGCACGGGCTTTGAGGATAGCAGCCCCCAGAAAGGCATAGGAAAGACCGCCCACAATAGCCAGAAAAGCAGGATTAAGGAGGCCGGCGGCATTCCACAGGGTATGGAGTCCGGCAGAGGTGAGATAGCCAACTCCCAGGATCAATTTGCGTTGACGGCGACGCAGCGCACTCAAGCCAATGAAATAGCCCAGATAGCCGCTGTAGGCCATGTGTCCCGCCACCAGACCCAACACTCGCGGGATTAAAAGTTGGAGACTGGCTAATTGAGCGGCATCCTGCCCGGACATCAGAGCCGATTTATAGGTTGCAGGCACGTAAACTCCGAGGGTTTCCATGAGGCTGAATCCCACCGCCGAAGCTGCACCCAGTAGAATGCCATCCAATGGTTCCCATACGCCTAACCGTTCTCGCCACGGGGATCTTAATTGGAGTCCTAACCAATACAGAAACAACACGGGAATGGCTTTAAACAATTCCTCCATCAACCCGGCCCCAAAAAACATCTTGACCAGTACAAGCAGGAAGTTGGTCTGAACATTCGTATTGGCAAGATCTCCCGGTAGCAGGCGGTGAAAGACAAATGTAAATAAGTCCAGCACCGGACTGACCAGCAGGAGGGCGGTAGACAGGGCAACCAGTAGCAGCAGCCACCAGAGCTTGCGTTTACCGCAGAGTTGATAAATGAAGAAATAGGCCGCGATCGCCAGGTAAGAGGCCAGCAGAAAATTGAAAGCCGTAGGATTACCGATCGCCAGAAACAGCAGCACCACAAACAGGACGGTAACGGCAGCAGGTAGTAAATAGGCTTTTTGGGCGAGTTGCCGACCTGTGGACAGAATTGGAAAGAGTTGCGTAAGACTGACCGCTTCCCGTGGACGACTGGAAACCAGAGGTGGACGGGGGGGGGGTGGAGTTGTTGGATCAGTAGAGGAATCGAGGATCGGCCCAGAGCGGAATCTGAAATTCTGTAGCGGCTCTACCGCCTCTGGAAGCTGATATTCAAATACAAACTCTGGGCCATTTTGTCCCAATGAGATGCGATCGCCCGCCTGTAGCACCCGACATCCTATTAAACGGACTCCATTCAAATAGGTACCATTGCTACTATCCAAATCACACACTTGCCAGAAGCGGGCACCACTGGGCATTTCAATACCCGCCACTGGGCTGACCTCGGCATGACGACGGGAAACCGAACGATACAGGGTCGGATCCAGCACAATGTGGCAGCGAAAATCGCGTCCTAGCACAATCGGCTCTGTCGGAGACAGACGATGATAGAGTTGGGCGTTTGTTGCTGTCTTACCGGGGAGTAGCCTGAGAAACGCGATTTGTTCATCCTTTCCCGTCATCATGAGAGGGAGTTTGGCAAGCTAGAAAAGTGAATGTTGAACAATGATGACTCTACTGGGTGACGGATGATTTTTTAGTGCTACTGGTTAGCTTTAGCATCGGAGACGGCAGCTAAGAAGCAGACGATCGTTAAAGGAATGCTTCCTCCCAAAATGATTCCGGTTGTCAGATTGCCCAGTTCGGGTGTACCTGACGATAACTCGAAGATCGATCCGATCGCCGCGATCGCTGCAATGCAGGAACCTGCTAGAAAAACACCGCTTTTTGGAGTCACTTATTAACCTACCCCTGAACCATCAAAATTTGCTATAGCAAAGGCGTGTACAAGCTAAAAATTCAAAAAACGCTTGCTCACGGCCCGGTAGATACTTACTAATCCTTCATTCAGACCAGCGACTTCACCGCTTTGCCGGAAAAGCCATGCTTGGTTAGCTCCTGATTCAAGATCAGAGCATTTTCCACCCGGTCTACAAACAGCACCCCGTTCAAATGGTCAATTTCATGCTGAATGCAGCAGGCTAGTAGGCCCGTAGCCGATAACCGCTGCGGACGACCATTCTCATCCTTATAAGACACTTCGACGGCAGCAGGCCGCTTCACATCCAGGTACACCCCAGGAATACTGAGGCAACCTTCCTGCGTTACGGTAATATCTCGACTGGCCTGGATAATTGTGGGATTAATCAGCACCAGCGGCGGCTTGGCGGCTTCCTCCGGGTCACAATCCACCACAATCACTTGTTTGTGAATTGCTACTTGCGGAGCCGCCAGTCCAATGCCATCAGAACTGTACATTGTCTGCAGCATCTCCCGGATGAGCTGCTTAATTTCAGCGTCGATCTTTGCCACTCGCTTTGCTGACTGGCGTAGCACGCGATCGCCCAGGCGATGAATGTCCAGAGGGGCTTTCGCCAGCTTTTTCTTTTCTACCAAAACCTCAACCGTCATGGATGTGATACTCAAAAAAGGATTTCAAAGGTCGGAATCATTCCGCTTTAGTCCATCTTAGCGTTAATTAGGGCTTGCTGAAAAAGTCGGAATCGAAGAAGTTGGAGCGAGGCAGTT
>JBBIQC010000270.1:0-6592 GCA_037442585.1 Oscillatoriales cyanobacterium bin_317 | reverse complement strand
ATAAGATCAGATCACATCGAGTTGAGGAACCCCTTCTGTCTTTAAACGCCATCACCATACCCGCCCAGACCAAACAGCCCGCCAAAGGCTTGATTGTCTTATTGCATGGTTGGGGCGCGAACTGCCAGGATTTACTGGGTCTGGCAGAGTTTATGGATCTGGGAGACTATCAACTGGTTTTTCCAGATGCCCCTTTTGTTCACCCCTATAATCCCGTTGGCAAGATGTGGTACGACCTGCCGCAGGATTATCGGTTTATGGGAACGGCCCAATTTGGCGATCGCCCCGATCTCACCCAGAGCCGGGAACAATTAACCGACTTCCTCAACTCCCTCACTGACCAGTTACAAATTCCCTTTTCTCGCACGATTCTGGGAGGCTTCTCTCAGGGCGGCGCAATGACGTTAGATGTAGGATTACAACTGCCGCTCGCCGGATTGATGGTGTTGAGTGGCTATTTGCACGCTCCCCCGCGGCTCCAAACATCTGACACTCCTGCCGTTTTTATCGTGCATGGCAGACAGGATATGGTAGTTCCCGTGCAGGCGGCTCACCGGACGAGAGATAGTTTGCAAGCCCTGGGAGTACCCGTGCAATATCAGGAATATCCCTTCATGGGGCATGAGATTCAACCCGTAGTGTTAGAGCAGCTACAAACTTTTGTTAAAGAAATACTCGATTAACATTAATCCGTTGTGAACATCCAGGGCTGTGGCCGGTGGGTGGGATAATATTGGGGTACGGGTAAACACGGACATTGCTCTCAGGGAAATCTCTGAGTTTCGTTCCTGGATAACTCAAGTCCAGTTCACAAATTGGAATTTCTCCATAAAGCAACTCCGGTTCTGGACTGGGAAAGTGTAAAAGCGGGAGGTCGCTGGCCATGATGACATTGCATTTAGAACAAACTCAGGTTGCTGCCTTGACCGCTACTGATGTGGAAAAGCTGGCAACGCGCTTAGAGCAGGACGACTATACAACGGCTTTTGAGGGGCTGCAGGACTGGCATTTATTACGGGCGATCGCCTTTCAACGTCCTGAACTGGTAGAACCCTATCTGTACCTGCTGGATCTGGAAGCCTACGACGAAGCTTAGAAATTTTGGATTTTGGATTTTGGATTTTCGATTGGAGGGCGTTTGAGAAATTGGCGCATCATGCGTAGGGGCGTGGCATTCGGCCAATGATCTCTGAGAAACATCGAAAGACTATCACCCGAATGCTACGCCCTTACAGAGCTACAGTGTAAACTGGGGTCTTTGACATATCCTCTTAACGGTTGAGTTCACAATCCAGACGCTCACCATTACAAAAAGTGCAAAATGAGTGATAGCAACTGAGAACACGATCGGGCAGATCGCTCTCTGAACTTGCAAAGCAGAAAACGTTTTGCAATCCAAAATCCAAAATCCAAAATAGTGCGATGTCAGGAAACCGCGTTGTAATTGGTGTTGGAGGTGGTATTGCAGCCTATAAGTTGGCTGAAGTGGTTTCGTCTTTAGCAAAAGCTGGCCTGGAAGTCCGTTGCATTTTGACAGCAGCGGCTCAGCAATTTGTCACGCCGCTCACCTTTGCTACCCTGTCGCGCCATCCAGCTTATACCGATCGAGATTTTTGGCAACCCGTTCATGGTCGTCCTCTGCATATTGCATTGGGGGAATGGGCTGAGGTTTTGCTGATTGCGCCCCTGACGGCAAATACGCTGGCAAAACTGGCTTATGGGATGGCCGATAATTTGCTAACCAATACGGTGCTGGCTTCCACCTGTCCGGTATTGCTGGCTCCCGCGATGAATACAGAGATGTGGGAACAACTTGCAGTGCAACGGAACTGGCAGCAGGTGCAGCAGGATCCGCGTTACCACCCGGTGGGACCAGGAGCCGGAATCTTGGCCTGCGATCGCGTAGGAGCCGGACGCATGGCAGAACCCGCAGAAATTTTGCCGTACATTCATTCCCTTTTGTATACCCAGGGCAACCAGGATCTGAGGGGCAAAAAAATTCTGATCAGTGCTGGGGGAACGCGGGAATTCCTCGATCCGGTGCGGTTCATTGGCAATCCCTCGACGGGCAAGATGGGGATTGCACTGGCTCAGGCGGCAGTTTATCGAGGTGCAGAAGTCATTTTGGTACATGGCCCTCTGGAAGAAATAGTGAGGCAAACTCTACCAGCCAAAATCCGCACCGTTCCAATTACTTCAGCATCTGAGATGCAGCAGGCCATGATGCAGCACCTTTCGATCGCCGATTGGATCATCATGGCGGCGGCGGTGGCTGACGTGAAACCCGCCAATTACAGCGTTGAAAAACTGCCCAAGTCTGCTTTGCCAGATAGCTTACCCCTGTCTCCAGTGCCGGATATTGTGGCGACTCTGGCGCAGTTTAAACAGGCTCATCAGCGTTTAATCGGCTTCGCGGCTCAGAGCGGGGATATTATTACCCCAGCCAGGGAAAAGTTACAACGGAAACACCTGGATGCGATCGTTGCCAATCCCATTGATCAACCCAACAGTGGGTTTGGCAGCGATCAGAACCAGGCCGTTTTTCTCGATGCTCAGGGCCGACAACAGGCGATCGCACCCTGCAGCAAGTTGCAAATGGCTCACCAACTCCTGGATTTCATGCAAACGATCCCTTAAACCAAGTCAAGCTAGAGAACGGTCGCTTTCCGATCAGAGAAACTCCGGTTTTGGACTGGGACAAGGTTTAGTCTGCTCAGCAACTCACTGGAGGGCTATGCTCCTTGCAGCAACCGTTGACAAAAACTGTCGGGAAGTCCCTTTTGTTTAAGGTGAATGTTCTGCATATGCTTCTTAACCGTATTGGGTGCAATCAACAATTCTGAAGCAATTTGTTTATAGGTATAATTCGCCCGTTGCAACAACCAAATTTCAGTCTCGCGATCGGTTAAGTTATATTTTCTGGCTTCTTCCTGGGCAATGCTTTTGATCATCTGGTAATGATCCTTGAGTACCAGCACAATACAGTCTTTTCCCAGGGTGTGTAGCTTCATATAGCGAACGTGAACACTGAAAGTTGTAGAACTATTAATGCAAACTTTGGTGTTGATAAACCAGTGCTGTCCTGGAAACTGCCGACGGATATCTGCCAGAGAATTACAAAAATAGATAATTTCTTTGGGAATCAATTCAGAATGTTCCCGGTCTTGATTAATTTGACGCAAGATACGGCAGGCACATTCGTTTGCATAAACGATTTTTCTTTCAGGTGTAATAATCAGCACTCCATCCGTCAATTGGGTTAGCACTTCTTGAACAGTCGGATCTTGTAAATTGATTAAGTTTTGTTCTGCAGAACCCTGTTGTCCTTTGCCTTGTTCCTGTTCTTGAATCAGCTTTTCAACTGGCATTCTATTAAACATCATGTTGCTAACCCTGATTGAATGATGAGAAACTCAATGCAATTAATGCACAAGTCAATAGCGCAAACTTGCTAAAACTGTTGTATTTTGATCTGTCATTCATTCCGAACTGCTATAGCGTTTCTAAACGAAGTCCAGCTAGAGAACTGGAGTTTTCCTATAAGAGAAACTACGGTTCTGGACTTGGACAAGGTTTAATTCAAGTGAGGCATGCCAGCGGCTTAAGCCCCTGGTTGGCAGGGATGTGCTGTACCTCATGCGATCGAGAATTGCTATATAAAGAGCAGCAGGTGAAATAAACTCAGCAGAACCAAACTTTTTTCAGGAACTTCTAGAGTCAGACTAATATCTATGTCTTTGGAATTCAAGAGGATGTTTTACCCCTTGCATGAATCCATAGATCGATCGCTTGTTCTTTTCAGGCGCAGGTCTTTTCTAACTAGAGATATAGCATCCTCTCTATGAGCTTACCTGCAATTCGATCACTTTTTTAATGATGGTTTACCTAAGTTTTCACTTCCATCTCGGATGATGTCAGGAATAGCCCTGTGCGTCAAACAGGGGTGTAGACGTGCCCCCTTGCCTACACTGCCCTTGCCTTTACCCTTGCAGTCCAGATTTATTCGAGCTTCCGTTTGTCCAGGTTATCTAGTACAGTTCCTCCTGATGGGAGTTTCGCTGTTAACAGGAATTTTGCCCCCTAGACCTGTTGAGTGATGTGAGGAAGAGGTATGAGTGCGTTTGACTGGAAGAGCTTTCTGCAGCAATGGAGTCAAGCTATTCTGGAGTCGATGACAGAGGAGCAATTGTCCTCCCTTCCTGCAGATGTCATCGCAACGGGCTGGTTGGGATATCCGGGAGCCACCGAGCAGCAGTTAGCTCAGGTAGAAGCCCAGTTGCGAATGCCGCTTCCTCCTTCCTACCGGGAGTTTCTCAAGGTGTCGAATGGTTGGCGACAGACGACTCCCTTCATTCACAAACTCTGGTCTACGGAAGGCATTGCTCTCTTTGCCTCCCGGCATTTGAAATGGATCGAAGCCTTTACAGAAACGCATGAAGGTGATTATTTGAATTTTGATCAGGCCCAGGAACTGGATGATTTCTGGGAACCCCTGAGTGTTTCAGATGATGAATACTTTACTTATGGCGAGGAACAGGACTGTAGCCAGGTTCGAGTGGAGTACCTGAAAACGGCGATCGAAATTAGTGATGTCGGTGAATCTGCCATCTACCTGCTCAATCCACAAGTCGTGACTGAGGAGGGAGAATGGGAAGCCTGGTTTTTTGCAGATTGGCTCCCCGGTGCCGATCGCTACCGTTCTTTTCAGGAAATGATGGTAGCGGAGTATCAAAACTTTCTGGAATTACGGGATACGTCCTCTGAGCAAGCTGTAGAACCATCGGAGCCCATTCCAGAGCGTGAAACCCAGGATAGCCCTGCAGCCCCCATAGCATACTTAGCGCCAGAACCCGATGCAACGAGTTTGACGGAGCCAGAAGTCTGGCGATTGCTGAAACGGCTAACCATTGAATTTCAGACCCGCCAGCGGGGTGACTACCGGGAATATCGAACGATCGCCAGTGCTGGCTCCAGCTATCCCTCTCATACCTGGTCTGGCCTCAGGCTGACTAAATTGCAATCCTGGTTGCGCCAAGAACTGACCCAAGAACTGACTCAAGAATTGCCTCAAGACGTAGGAGGCAAACGGGCTGAGCTAATCGCGGCTTACCACCCTGCTTCCCCACCCTCTAATGCCCTTGCACATGAGCCGCAGCCTGCACCAGAACGATCGCAACCCATCTCCAAGCCAATTCTAGAAATTGATCAACTCGAAATCCGCCAGAACAATCATCCGCCCGTTTGTATCCAGGTAAATTCTGCCAAACTCAAAAAAAGTCTAGCCGTGGGCGGTTCTTTGATCAGCCAACTTCCCTTCTCGATGGAAGTGGTGTTTAAGCTGGTCGGCCCGCCGTTGCCTGACCCAGAAATTCCTTCCGTCACCTACAAAGCTCAGCTCTATGCCCAAAATCGAACGACAGGCCAGTGGGCAATTCTGGGTGAAACCCAATCAGGCGCTTTAAACAGCGATCGACAAAGCTATATCGCCCATCTGAATGGCAGGGCTTTAGACCCCGGATTATATCGTCTGCAAGTCTTCACGATCCTGCATGGGGCCGTCACGGGCCTGACCTCCTTTGAACTACCGTTGCTGAATGTCGTGTAGTTAACTGGTTAAAGGTTGCAGCCAGGGTGGCGGCTGAGTTGGAACAATTTAGAACTGGAAAATGATCTTGGGGTAGTATTAAGCGGCATAGCCTGTATTTGAGTTACTGGCAAATCCTTCTCCCTGATTTGTGGTCACTACTGTAATGAGCGATTCCCATATCACTGTTGTTCCGATTACTTGTCGCTTTTCCAATCTCAAGGTCTTTACAACAGATGCCAACCAGTCGTTTTCAGAAGCGGCGCTGCCAGGGGATCAGCCTTTTTCATTAAAGGTAACGGTAGAATTTTCGGGGCCAGGTGCGATCGCACTCATGCCCCTGACTCCTTCCATTCAGGTTGAATTTTATACCAAACCTCTCAGTCCAGAACCGGGCATCGTATTAGGCAAGGTTGAAATCAAAACCAGCCCTAACCTGTTGATTTACTCGCCTGTCCTGACGCTGGCTCCTCCCCTCTCCATTGGCCTGCGTCCCAACACCATTTACTGTGTGGGAGCCGTGCTGCGAGTAGGTGCTCCCAATTGGCCCTCGCTGATTAATGGATATACAGAAGAACTGACGATCGAAGTGTATACCACCTCTGAGTCCATCGCTGTTTCAAAAACTTCAAAAACAACCTGACCATTGCCTGCCCTACCCAACCCTGCCATTGTCTACGCCCTATTCCCTATTCCCTATTCCCTCTACTTCGCCTCCCGTCCATCGGGCATCTTAGCGCCTTTGAGAATCGCTCCCTCTAAATTAGCGCCAGCCATTTTGGCATTTCGCAGGTTGGCCTTTTGCAAATTCGTGTTACTCAAATCGGCTCCCTGTAAGTTGGCTCCCTGCAGATTGGCTCCCTGCAGATTGGCTCTCTGTAAGTTGGCTCCTGCTAGATCGGCTCCATACAGACTGGCCTCTTGCAGGTTAGCGTCCTGCAGATCAGCCTGCCGCAGTTTCACCAGTCCCAGATTGGCTTTTTGCAGCATACTGTTGCTCAATTTGGC
>JBBIQC010000269.1:0-6608 GCA_037442585.1 Oscillatoriales cyanobacterium bin_317 | reverse complement strand
ACTCGCATTCTCTATACCGATAAGTTGTTTGGCACCCATGTCTGTGATGATGCCGCCTTTGATGAACACCGAAAGGTGCTGGAGGAAGACCGTCGTTATTACTTTGACTGTCTCCACGCGGCCCAGGCTCCTCAGGTAGAAGCCGCCTTAGACAAATTAGAAGTCTTTCCCGCTAAAATTTATGCACC
This sequence comes from Oscillatoriales cyanobacterium bin_317, assembly GCA_037442585.1. Taxonomy (GTDB): domain Bacteria; phylum Cyanobacteriota; class Cyanobacteriia; order Leptolyngbyales; family Leptolyngbyaceae; genus Leptodesmis. Next base: position 6,420 of record JBBIQC010000269.1, on the reverse strand, counting down.
CGGTCATGGTCCGATCGTGCGCCACAGTTTGAGCCTGTTGACCCTGGATTACCGTCGCTGGTGTCAGCAGCAGCAAAGTCAAGATTTCAGTGTGGCGATGCTGTATACCTCGGCTTATGGGAATACGGCAACCTTAGCTAAGGCGATCGCGAAAGGCATTACTCAAGCTGGGGTGGCGGTGCGATCGATTAATTGCGAATTCGCGGAACCAGACGAAATTACGGAAGCGGTGCAGGTGTGCGATGGCTTTATCATTGGCTCTCCCACCCTGGCTGGTCATCCTCCGACCCAGATTCAAACCGCCTTGGGAATTGTCTTATCAACGGCTGCAAAGACGAAGGTTGCCGGGGTATTTGGCTCTTACGGTTGGAGTGGGGAAGCCGTTGACTTGATTGAAAGTAAGTTACAGGATGCTGGCTATCCGTTGGGGTTCTCTACCATTCGGACGAAATTCAAACCGACAGCAGAAGTTTTGCAGCAGTGTGAAGCGGCTGGAGCAGAATTTGCCCGAGCGCTGAGTAAATCCCGGAAAGTGCGGGTTCCCCGACAGGCGGCAGATGCTCAGACCGATCGCACGGGACAAGCTGTGGGACGGGTAACAGGTTCCCTCTGTGTAGTGACCGCGAAACATGGTGGCAAAGACCTGGGATTTCTTACCTCCTGGGTGTCTCAGGCTGCTTTTAACCCTCCGGCGATCACCCTGGCAATTTCCAAGGAGCAGGTTGGTGGTTATCTTGCTTATCCTGGAGAATCCTTTGTTCTGAACATCTTAAAAGAGGGCCGCAACCTGCGCCGTTACTTCCAGAGAACTCCTGTCCCCGGAGAGGATCCCTTTGTGAATGTGGCTACTCAACCTGCTACTAATGGCTGTCTGGTACTGCTGGATGCTCTGGCTTACCTGGAATGTACGGTACAAGATCGGATGGACTGCGGTGACCATTACCTGCTGTATGGATTAGTCGAAAACGGCAAAGTGTTGGAAGCCACTGGAGTTACTGCTGTCAGCCACCGGAAGTCAGGAGCACAGCACTAGGAATTAACGAATTAGACGGGAAATCCCCATCTTCTAAAGGTGGGGATGAAATGTCGCGGCAAAGAGGAGTTGCACCCCGAAGCAATGCTGCAAAGCACCGAGCACAGCGGGTGTACCCTGATCACACCAATGCGCGTCATGAGGGCGATCGACTGGCTTTGTAAGCGGTCCAGCCTCCGAAGTCGGAGATGTCAGGCCAGTGGTACTCTTCTACTAGATGACGGGGGTAGAGGAAGGCGGTGAGTACTTCGCCATCATCCAGGGTCACGTCACTGGGATACATGTGTGGTGGTTCGGCGGCACATAGGGTTTCAAATTGCTCGATCGTCTGTTCGTAGACTTCACCGGGAATAGAAATTCCTCCCTCTGAGACTTCATAGATGGCGGGATGCCAACCATCGACGGCAGCATGGAGGCGGTATTTCGGTTGGGTTTTAGCTTCCCGCACAAAGCGAACGAATTGCAAGTTCTCATGATCGGGTTGTCCTCGCAGGGCGGAACCACAAATGAAGATGCGTTTAAGGGTTGAATCGGTCTGTTCCATTTAGTCTGTGCCTCTTGGTCTTGAGTCAGATCGTGGCTCTCCCAGAAACCTGGTTTCTCGTGCTTGAGTCACAATGTCTGGAATTTTCAAACCAGAAACCGGGGTTCTAGAACAATAGGGCTATTGTGACACGGGTAGCCCTGCGTAGGCGCGTGACATGTGGCCAAGGATCCCTGAAAAACGCCGCAAACCTGTTACCCGAATGCTACGCCCTTACAGATCTAGGGGATCAACGTGGGCTTTTAAAGCAGCCTCTTAAACGATTTTTTGAATTCTCAAACGATTTTTTGAATATAGAATGAGCCAGGCTCTCTTTCAGGTGTTAAAAACGGTGCAACGGATTTAAGTTTTTCGTAATGATTGTGATGCAAATAGTTCAGAGCACCGATAATCTTCCAACTACTGTTATGGGACAGAAATGCTTCTAGCAAATATTGTTCATTCCAGAAGAGGACTTCATCTTGCAGCCATTCCTCTGGATAGTTTTTAGGTGAAAAAATGTCGTGTATATGAACAATCACGCCTTTATTGAGAGATGGCAATAACTCAAGATATTCAAAAAGAACATCACCTTGAGGTCTGATTATATGAGACGAATCAATGAACAAGATGTCATTCTCTTGAAGTTTGGAGAAGAACGATGGCTCTATATCTTCAACTTTTTTTCTGACTACAGAAACGCTTGCTTCTTCAAGCCAGGGGACTTCATAAGGCTCGATGCAAATATGTTCACACTTATAACTCGGATCATCTTCCTGATTTTTGCGAGTTGCGTTAATTGCCATCAAGGTAGAGTTCCCGCTACCAACTTCGAATATCCTTCTTGGCTTCATCGCTCGAATAAGCTGATACCAATATTCAGCATCTCCTGACTTGAAGGTGTTGTTATTCACATAGAATTTGAGCGCATCTGGCTTTTCTTGAGGAAGGTCTGCAAGCTCAGAAGCAAATGAAAACTTTGCAAGCATTTCTAGTTGTTCAGAAATGTTCCAGTTGATGGCAGGAAGGGTTCTATCTTGAGAGAAGTCTGGCTGCGAGTTGCGATAGTCAAATTGTGGTTCGTAGTAATGATTGCGAATGGGAAAAACGCCGACCTTGATTAAGGCACTCTTGCAATGTGGCATCCTGTCCACTCCTGTCCACCGAATTTTTCTCATCACCCATGCGGCAGGATAGACGAAGGGAACTAATAGGATGTCTTGTATCCCTACTGGTGGAAGAAATTGTCTTAGCAGTTTTTTCACAGAAACTCCGATATGTTGATTTGCACATCTTTCCCCACTCAGAAACCCAATACATGAGAATGGGATTGCAATCAGGAAATTCGCTCTCATCAATACGCGATCGAAACTGACTGGATCTCCATGCAAACTATGTGGCGAATGGGTATTACTGAGGGCTTAAACCACGCTCGCTACTTAACTTGGGAGGGTCTTGTGATTTTATTGATGACCTGGAGACTGAACGACAATTGATAAGGTTAGCTTATAGAAAAATTTCTATAAAGAAATCGTATTAGTCTTGCAGTAATCTAGAAACTAGAGTTATATTTCGTGATGTTAAGGGTTTTTACAAAGAGGTTATACAAATGAGCTACTCCACCAGCGCTAAGGCTATTTCCTCCAGCACCTACTCTGAACCTGATATGTATTACGCTGAATTTCCTTCTACGGAACAACAACGCCGCTATATGTTTCAGGGCGCGATCGCCTGTCTATTAGTAACTTCTTTGATTTTGGTGACGCTGGCTGTTAGCTAGGGGTGGCAGCAATTAGCACTATTGGTTTTTTCCTCTGAAATCTCCCAATCGACATCACGAAAACAAAACGAGGGGTAGACGATATGTCTAACCCCTCATTTTTATGTTTCTACCCCATCTGGACAGGTCGCCTTCGAGCTGTTACGAACCCATCCGGTTCATGACAATCTGAGCAATTAACTGAAGTTGGGCAGTCAAAAGTACCAGCACAGGAACCATCAACATCATCCAATTTGAGCTTTTCTCCAATCCACCCGATCGCTCATCCTGCCACTTTAACCAGACAACCAGAACAATACCGCAAAGACCCATTGTCATATACAGAATTTGTTCGGGCGTTACAGGCAGGTGGTGCATGGGTGGACTCCTTTGGTAGCGTTAAGGGTTGTAGCGTTAAGGATTATTATTGGTTTGATCAGGTTTCTTTATGTAATTGAATATAAAGCATTTTTAATAACAGCAATAGCATCTACCTGAGAAATCGTAACAATTGTTTATACTTCTCTCTGCTTTGGATTGCAGATTGCACAACGCCTGTTGGAGTGCTGTGGGACGCTCAATATCTCACATGAGATGATAAGCCTTAAAATTAGACTTAAGATGAGTCTCAAATTATTGTATGAGACTTGGGTTGGGGGACTTGTGGAGTGGCGATCGTTAAGAACTTGGATCGTTTCTAAAAAAATTCAAGTTGTGGGGGCCAAAGGGCTGCTTTAAGGGGGTAAATGCCACCAATCTTAGAAATTGAGCAGGGATGAATCCTCTATGATGAAGGACAGATCGTTCCATCGATGGAGTATTGCTGATCCATGCCTGAACCCAGTGAGCGTAAGAGAATTTATATCAATGCGTTACCTGATTATGAGATGAAGTTGTTGACGGCTTTGAGCTTCTTTCTGGGTCGGAAGGTGTCTACTCAGGCGGCGGCGGCTCTGGCAATGTATGTTCGGCAAAGTCACGATCGCATTATGTCGCAAGCAGAGTATTACGCTCACCGAGCGGGAATGAATAAATGGGATTTTTTGGATCTAATCTTTGAGCATCCCCAAAAAGCGGAAGAGTTGATGCGGAGTACGGGGGAAAAGATCCACGCTGGGGAACCTGACGTTTTCAGTGAAACTCAAGAGGATGAGTGACTTATGCTTTCTGTTACTGCGATCGCTGTTGAGGACAGTAAACCTACCCTGTTTATCCAGTCTCATAGTCTTCCGGATGAGTCTACGCTGGTACAAGAACTGCCGGCCTGGGTGTGGATGTGTGATAACGCTCCGGTGGATGTGTTTTTGCAACTGAGTTGCGATCGGGTATTACATTGTCCCATCTCGCAGTTATTGTTACTGGCAAACGAATGAGGGAAAATCCCTTTGACTAATTGCGTGAACCGCAATTAGTCAAGAACGACAAAGCATTATAAAGCCTGTTTTTTCAAGAATTGCAAGAATCGAATTTCCCTGGACTCTTTTTTCTGGACTAAATTTGGACTAAATTTTCAGCAACCTCTGATGATTCGTAGAAACACTCCAGCGAAACATCTCTATGGAATACCGTCTGGCAAGAGTCCTAAATGAGTCTCAAAGTTAGTCCTGAGCCTAGTCTCAAAGTCTCTAAATAAGACGAACTGTAGGTTGATGGTTGTCTTTGTAACATCCTCACGGTCCAGAACGGCTTTGGAAATCGTCCTGGTGCTGATTGAGAATCGAGGCTTTACCTGACTGGCTGCCAGTCAGGTGATCTATGATCAAGGCACGCATGGCGAGGTTTTTATGCACTCCACCACCACCAATCCAATCCGCTGGACAACGGCTGATCTCGCGATCTTTGAGGGCGATCGCGCCAATCGCTACGAGATTATTGAGGGAGAACTGTTTGTGACCAGAGCACCCGAATGGAAGCATCAAGCGGTTTGTGGCAGAACTGTCACTCTACTAACCATTTGGTCTGATCAGAGTGGGTTGGGGCAAGCCGCGATCAACCCTGGTATTGTGTTTTCGGAATCGGATGCTGTTATTCCTGATGTGGTGTGGGCTAGCCATGAGCGACTGGAGCAATTGCTGGATGAGGCAGGACATCTCACAGCGGCTCCTGAACTGGTGGTTGAGGTGCTGTCGCCGGGAAAGACGAATGAACAACGCGACAGGGAAGCCAAGCTGAAGCTGTATTCGGTACGAGGGGTGCTGGAATACTGGATTGTGAATGTTCAGTCCCAAAGTGTTGCCGTGTATCGCCGGGAGAATGCCGTTCTGAAGCTGGTGGCAACGCTGTATCCGCAGGATGAATTGACCAGTCCGGTTTTGCCCGGTTTTCGCTGCCTGGTGAGCCAGCTTTTCTAGCTGTAAAGGCTTTGCGATCGCCCAAGTCATCCCCAAGCAAGCCATTCTTTTAAGCTGTGGGGGGAGACTATAATTGACGCAAACCCCCTCAAGTCTTGCCGGAGGAGCAGGTGTCAGAGGACGCGATCAAAGTGTTTATCAGCTATAGCTGGGACTCGAAAGAGCACAAAGATAGGGTTTATCACCTGGCTCAAGCGCTCCGAGATGACGGCATTGACTGTACGATCGACCAATTTGTTCAGTCTCCTGATAACTGGGATCGCTGGATGCTTGATCAAGTTGATGAATCAGCCTTTGTTCTGATCGTTTGTACTGAAAGGTACTATCAACGCTATCGGGGTAAAGAAGAAGTCAACAAAGGATTGGGAGTCACCTGGGAGTCAACCTTGATTGTGGGGAAACTCCATGATTCTCAGGGAAGGAATACCAAGTTTCACCCAATTTTCTTTGATGCTCCTGATATATCCATGATTCCAGATGGAGTTCGTACTTCTTATTTTGATTTGTCTGGGTATGACTTATTCAACTTGGATAACAATGAAAAACGCTTGAAGGAAGGTGGAGGTTATCAGGATCTATATAGGCTGCTCACGAAGCAACCGTATGTCATGCCCAGAAAAATAGGCTCACTTAAAAAATTAGAAACAGTTGATAGAGAAACTGAACAACAGGCAGCCGAGGCAGCAGAGCAGCAACGACTACTGGCGCAACAGCGACAAGAAGGGGAAACAGTAGATCGAGAAACTGAAGCCGA
>JBBIQC010000268.1:0-6621 GCA_037442585.1 Oscillatoriales cyanobacterium bin_317 | reverse complement strand
GATGCGATCGCAGTGGAAAGATTTCGGTCTGCCTTTGTCTGCCTTGACTGCCGAATCCCAAACCTCCCATCGGGTTTCCCCCATTAAGGCAACAGTAAAAGCGATCGCGGCCTCCGTCTCGTTAGGGTCGGGAGCGTCCTTAGGCCCGGAAGGTCCCAGTGTGGAAATTGGAGCCAATCTTGGGATGGTGCTGGGGCAGATCCTCAAAGTTTCGCGGGAGCGGCAACGGTTATTACTGGGAGCCGGAGCCGCAGCAGGTCTGGCAGCAGGGTTTAATGCGCCGATCGCAGGGGTCTTCTTTGCCCTGGAAGTGGTGTTGGGGACTACGTTTGCGACTTCTGCGGTAAGTGTAGTCCTGCTCTCTGCAGTGGTAGCAGCACTCATTTCCCAAATTGGTCTGGGTGGACAACCCGCCTTTACCTTGCCCAGCTATGAAGTCCGCAGCCCGTTTGAACTACCGCTTTACCTGGGTTTGGGATTGTTTGCCAGCCTGGTCTCCATTGCCTACACGCAGGCCATCAAACTGGCTCAACAGTTTTTTCAGGGCCAGCTAAAAGGATTGACCTGGATGGGTAAAATCCCCCTGCTGCTGCGCCCGGTTCTGGGCGGCATGCTTGTAGGAATGGTTGCTTTACAATTTCCTCAAGTTCTTGGCATCGGCTACGAAACGATCGAGGCGATGTTGCGGGATGTGCACTTTTCCCTACCCCTGCTGCTTTCCTTATTAGGGGTCAAGCTAGTAATGACGGCTGTAAGTTTAGGCAGTGGTTTTGTGGGTGGGTTGTTTGCTCCTGCCATGTTTCTGGGAGCTTCTCTGGGTGCTGCTTATGGCAGTGCTCTGCCGCTCCTGCCCTTCCTGCCTTTTCCGGTTACTAATATTGCCGCCCCTCCAGCCTACGCTATGGTGGGTATGGCAGCCGTCTTAGCCGCCAGTGTACGTGCTCCCTTAACTGCGATCTTGCTGCTATTTGAGCTAACTCGCGATTACCGCATCATTTTGCCGCTGATGGCTGCCGTGGGTTTGAGTGTCTGGCTGATTGAACGCTTAAAGCCGATCGTGCATCAGATGCCCAGCGTGCAGCCAACGGAACTCAAGGCAAAACCCGATCAAGACACCGACTTACTCAGTCATCTGCTGGTTTCCCAGGCAATGCATCAGAATTTTCTGACTCTGAATCAGGGATTGTCGATCGTGGAAGGAGGTCTGGCACTGGCTGAAAATCAGGCTCACAGTGCCTTAGTTGTAGACGATCACAACAGACTAACGGGAATCGTGACGCTGCAAGACATTAACCGGGCGTTATCCACCTGGGAGCAAAGCGGAGCTTTTTTGCAGAAGAAAAACGCTTCGGCCAGTCCAATTTACCAAACCTTAAGCGAGATTTGTACCAAAGAAATTTTGGTAGCCTACGAGGATGAATCCTTAGCCGAGGCTCAACTGCGAATGGCCGCGAGAGGATTACGGCAGCTACCCGTTGTGGATCGAGAGGATACAACCCACGTTTTGGGACTGCTGGAACAGGAAAAGATCGCTGTAGCTTGCAGTTTGGCTGTGACCCAAGCGGCGTTACAACCCTACCTGCTGCCTTCACCCGTTGCTGAAACGGTGCCTCTATCGATCCTGCAGCAGTCTGCTTAGTCAATAGCAAAAACTCAGCCGAGCAAGCAGGTGAAGAAACAACCAATCAGCGCTTGCGGGTAGTCCAAACGCTTGTAAACATCATGAGCATGCCCCCCAAAAAAATTGCGATCGCCAGTCCAGCAGGGAGTACACTCATCCAATCAATTGATTCCATGTCATTATTAACCTGATAGAAGAATTTTTACTCGTCATCTTCATCGTGCTGTTCAATTTGCTTCAAATGAATATGTTTTCGTCCCAGGGCGATCTCAAACTCATCCCCCGGTTTCAAATCCATTTGTTTGGTATAAGCCGCTCCAATTAGGAGGTTGCCATTAGATTGAACACTAATTCGATAACTGGCGCTCCGGCCTCCTCGACCATTCTGGCCACTCTTGCTATCTAATTCAATACCCTCTGCATCGATGAGAGCATTGAGAAATTTCATCATATTGACTCGTTCTACACCGTTTTTAGTCAAAGTGTAGTAACCACATTCTCGCGCTTTTTGTTCCTTGCTAAGATGTTCTAGCTCTCTCACCCTTTTGAGTAGAGCTTCTCCCGTCAAAGGTTCAATTTTCTTCTTTTTATTCATCAATCTACTTTAAGGAATGTCATTCATTAAGGAAGTGAGTTGCTGATGCTTACTGTTCCTTCAAACTGGTCACATAAACATTATCATAAACTCAATCGGATGACTTTGAGCGTATCCACCCAATCATACTACACTCATCATCGATGCTTGGATAAAAAATCTTTTGAATAGTTCTCAAAGGGGCAGGAATTACTACCTTCTCAAGTGATAAGAGGAGCATTGATGCAAATCGCTGCCTCATCCAACCTAGCTATAATTTGCCTCTGTTATTGTACTGGTTGTCCCCTTCGGCAGCGAAACGCTTTATGGTCTTCCTGGATGATTTTATCAGGGGTTGCTATTTCACTCCGTCCAGTTAAAATTACCTGCATCGAGAGCACTGATAGTATCAGTTAATTGATTTCAATCAATAACAGTACCTTTGTAAACCAACAGTACCTTTGTAAACCCGCAATCTTTGGTTCTAGCGTTTTAGATTAAATACTCAATGAAGAAGATTGCCGAAGCTTCCCATCTGTTCGCTGCTGCTGATATCGTTGCCTCTAGCCACCTATTTCATGCTACTTTCATTTGCTTTGAATACCTTTCGTCAGTTACTGAAGCCAAAGCGATTGGCGATTCTTGAAGCGGTGCTCATTGGTTTAGTCGCAGCAGCGGCAGCAGTGCTGTTGAAGCAGGGTGTTTACTGGCTAGGAAGTTGGCGAGTTAAGGAGTCCTTATTGTTACCCGCCTGGGTGTTACTGCCAACTGTTGGCCTGGTAGGGGGGATGCTGGCTGGCCTCTTGATTGAGCGTTTTGCGCCAGAAGCGGCTGGCAGTGGCGTGCCCCAGGTGAAAGCGGCTTTGGCCTATGTACCAATCACACTCAATTGGCGGGTCGCGATCGTCAAATTGCTTAGTACTACACTGACCCTCAGTTCTGGAGTTGTTTTAGGGCGGCAGGGGCCAACTGTTCATATTGGTGCGGCACTGGCTGCTCAATTGAGCCGATGGGTGCCATCCTCACCCGATCATCAACGGCAATTGATTGCGGCTGGAGCCGCGGCAGGATTGGCGGCAGGATTTGATGCTCCGATCGCTGGAGTCCTGTTTGTGATCGAGGAATTACTCCATGATGTCTCCAGTCTCACCCTGGGAACGGCAATTTTGGCCTCTTTTATCGGCGGCGTGGTGTCGCGGGTGGTGGCTGGCCCTAACCTGAATTTGGGCAGTCCTGGGACTCTCAACCAGTCCAGTTTTTCGCCCCAGGATATTCCGTTTCTGCTGCTCCTGGGGATCTTAACAGGTTTATTTGCGGCAGCATTTAATCACAGCATCGTAGCCAGTCTGAAATTTAATCGTCGGCATCTGAAACTGAGCCTGCCCCAAAAAATCGGGCTGGCCGGCCTGATTTCTGGGGGAATGATCGCCCTGTTACCCCCTGTCTTCCGAGATACCACGACGCTGCAAGGGTTTTTGACGAAGGGCACAGCCGATTGGCGAATTACGGCTGGAGCCTTTGTGGTGCAGTTTGTGCTGTCGATCGTCGCTTGTAGCGCCCAGGCACCGGGGGGACTGTTTATTCCCAGCCTGGTATTAGGAGCCGCGTTGGGACAACTGGTGGGATTAGTCGCCGCCTACCTGATGGGAGGAGAACCCATTGTTTATGCACTCACGGGCATGGGAGCCTTTTTTGGGGCCGTAGCCAAGGTGCCGATCACGGCGATCGTGATTGTCTTTGAAATTACACTTAACTACGGCCTGATTCTGCCCTTGATGATTAGTGCGGTCACCGCCTATTTAATTGCAGAGCGCTTAGCTCCTGGCTCCCTGTATACTCGCCTATTGGAATTAAAGGGAATTCATCTAGAGCCAGATGCGATTAACGATGGTTTGTGGACAAAGCTGACTGCTGCCGAGGTTATGCAAACTCATGTGGAAACCCTGGACAGCCGGATGACCCTTGATGAGGCGGTTGCAGCCTTTTCTCAGTCTCATCATCGGGGCTTCCCTGTTGTGGATGATGGCAAGTTGGTAGGCATTGTCACCCAAACAGATCTGGATAAACTCACTCAACGGCAATTACCGGGAACAGCCCTGTTGCGCGAAATTATGACTCCTCAACCGCTGACCGTTGGCCCCGGTGATACCCTCAGTCGAGTGCTGTATCTTTTATCTCACTACAAGCTATCCCGATTGCCCGTGGTAGAACGGCGGAAGTTAATTGGCATTATCACTCGGAGTGACATTTTGCGGGTGGAGTCGGATAAATTGCAGGGAGGCTCGGAACGGCTCGGCCCCCAACCGGAACCGTCTTACGTGGTCTACCAGACTCGATCGCCCGCTACGGGACAGGGCCGTCTCTTACTTCCCCTCAGCAACCCACAAACAGCAGATGGTTTATTGAAATTAGCCCTGGCGATCGCTCGCGACCAGCACTATGAACTGGAATGCTTGCAAATTATTCCCGTTCCCCGTCATAACTCGCCTGCCGAAACTCCAGTGAATACAACGGCCAGTCGGCGCTTGTTAAAGCGAGCCGTACAGCAGGGAAAAGATTGGCAGGTGCCAGTTCACACCCAGATTCGGGCCACCCACAGCATAGCCGAGGCCATCCTGGAAACGGTCAAAGAACGTCACATTGATCTCCTCCTGATGGGCTGGAAGGGATCTACCTCAACGCCGGGACGGATCTTTGGCGATACGGTGGACACAGCAATTCGACAAGCCAATTGCGATGTCATGCTGGTAAAGCCTGGAGAGAACCTGCTGCATGGGTATCGGGAGGTTCAGGGGAAATCTCAACCTGCTGTACAGACTTTACTGCAACTGACTCAACTAGAACGCTGGCTGGTGCCGATCGGAGGTGGTCCGAATGCCCATTACGCGATGAAACTGCTACCAGGATTAGTCTCCCTCAGCCGCAAGCCCGTCATCCGTCTCTGCCACGTTTATCATCCCAAAGACACCAACTATCGCCCCGATCTATTAGAGCAGGAGGCAGAGTTCCTCAGACAGCAGGATCACCACAAAGCCGAGGTGATGGTGCTGTCGGTATGCGCGAATTCGGTCGTGGATGCGGTAGTGGACATGGCGCAAAAAGATCAGTGCGATATGATTGTGCTGGGAGCCAGTCGGGAAGGATTACTCCAACAGGCGATCCAGGGCAACATTCCAGAGGCGATCGCCCGCAACTGTGATTGCACCGTGATTCTCGTGCGCCACGCAGAATGACCCGTTACCGTACCGGAACGAACCCAGCTTTGGCTATCAACTCCTGGCCCTGAGCCGAGAGGATAAGGTTAGCATAAGCTTCCCCAGCTCTTTCTTCGTTCTGCCCATTTTGCTTCACTACCACAAATAAACTGCGGGTCAGGGGATATTTCCCAGTTTGAAAGGCGGCTGTATTTAACTGGTTGCGTTGAGCAGGACACTGATCTGCAGGCACCAGCGCACCTTGGTAGGGAGAAACCAGCTCATTAGCAGTGCGGCCTATGGCAATCGGTTTAATCGTGCATTGCTCCACTACTTCAGGGGCAGAAGCAAAGTAAATGCCTCCCGGACTGGCCGCCAGCTTACGGAGGGCTTCAGTGGTTGTGGGAACGAGTTGCACATTTGGCCCAAACGGTTTCTGCTGAAGAATTTGTTCACTGAACAGTTCTACCGTGCCCCCAGCCGTAATCGGGCGCGTCAGTGGTTGAATGGGCAGATTGGGGCCACCCAGCGATCGCCAGTTGGTTATTTGCCCCGTATAGATCGCGCCCAGTTGTTCCAGGGTTAATCCCGGAATATTCAAACCCGGATTGACTGCTACCGCCAGCCCATCGATCGCGACTGGAATTTGCTTCAACTTCATTCCCCGTTGCTCAGCCTGCTGGTACTCCTGATCCGTCAATGGACGCGAAGATTGGGCAAAGGCTAATTCATCCCGCATTAACATCCGAATCCCAGCCGTAGAACCCGGTGCCCCACTGACTGGATCCACATAGCGCAACCGAAAGTTCGGCCAGGCTTTCTCAATGACCGGATCCACCTGTCCCCGGATCGGTGCCCAGGTGGTGCTGCCACCATAGCTAAACAATCCCTCTGGCACATTTTGCACCTGGCTAAACTCCTTGGCTCCAGGCGGCAACTGGTTTACAGAGTTGGGACTGGAAGACGGAGCAGAATTGGATGAGAAAATTGCACCAGGATTGATGCCCACCTTTTGTGTCAGCCACCAGGCTCCCCCTCCCAGCAGTCCTGCTGTGATTAAAAAGGCCAGGAACAGGGCAGGGGTTTCACTTTTCTGAGACATAGAACTGCTAATTCATACAATGCGGGACAGGAGTAAATAAATCAGACGAAACACGATCGTCACCAGGATGGCGGCCAGTCCCAGGAAAGTGGCGATCACAACCACAGTCAGTAGAGAGCTACCAGCAATC
>JBBIQC010000267.1:0-6628 GCA_037442585.1 Oscillatoriales cyanobacterium bin_317 | reverse complement strand
TTTGGGAGAGGGCTGTGGCCAGGGTGTCTAATTGGTCGGGTTGGAATGTTTCCAGGTAACTATGCAGGACGGCGAGTTCATCAGCAACAAAGGCAGGTTCGGGGGGATGGTTGGGGGAGGGGGCTTCGTAGTGGCAGGCGGATTTCATCAGGGCACCGTCATCGTGGTTGGGGCTGACGAAGCGCAGGGCGATCGCAAACTCATCTCCAGCTTGCACATCAGAACTCAGTAACAACCGGGGGGCACAATCGAATAAATCCCCTTCCTGCACGAGTTTCCCGTTGACATAAACCTGCGCCTCTTCAGCCCACCAGAGTAAGGCTAACCGTAAGCACAACCCTTCAAGAGGAAAGCCGTTTAAGTCCTGCGGTACTTTCACGATTTGAGAGAACCATCGCACCATGCGGCCTTTGACCCAGGGATGATGATCGCGATCGTTCACCGTTCCCAACGCCCAGTGCTGCCAGTTACCCGGATTAAGGGTATCAACCAGGGGCAAATCTCCGTCATAATAACGCCAACCGGGTTGAATGCTGAGCTGGCTGAGATCTCGGAGGCGGGCGATCGTGGCGGAAATCTGGTCAGATGGGGACAAAACTGGCTTATTCACGGTGCTGCTTCACTCAACGCAGCCTCCATCATAGAGAATTGAGGTTTCCAAACGACAAAAGGTTCTGCTCACAAAGCTGAAAGACATAACGCAACCTTCCCAGCAGTAATTCCATATCGCCAACCGAGTATAAGGGCGTTCCATAGACTTCTCCGGTAAGGGTTAGTCGATAAAATTGCCAACCTTCCCCATTGGTGACGATGCCAAAGACATCAATAGGGCGATCTACCTGGCGATTTTGCCACTGGCAAGCCTGCATCTCCACCAGACACTGAGCTAAACCCTGCTCGAAATCATCTTTTTTGGCTTCAATGAGGCAAAGCAGGGGAGTGTCTAAATATCGCTTGCGTTCTGCAACTAGATAATCCACATATCCTGTAGCTGTATCTCCCTCCAACTGTGGGCCTTTCCAGATTCGGAGGTGATTGCTGGTAATAATAGCCTCTTCACAGATGGCATCAATCAACAGTTTTTTGGATTCCTCATAACCTTGCAGGTTAAATGTCTGTTCTAATCGCCGCAATCGTTCTCGAAAGAAGGCAGAAGGCTCGATTGGCTCTACATTAATTTCCCAATGGTTCAAATCAGTGATATTGAGTTGCTTAAACGCCTCGGCATAGCTGAAGCTGGAGAAATTTTTCTTTTTAGATTTTGGAATTTTGGCGGGTGTGTTACTCATCATCAGCCTCCCCTGGAACTACAAGCTTTGTGACCCTGTCCCAACGCTAGTTCAGGTTAAGGGTTGTACATGAAAACAAAATTCCTTCAATGCGTTACGGCTAACGCCTAATACATCCTACAACTTGGTGCTCGAAGTGCCTCTTCATCGTTTTTATGCTTGATCACCTAGCCTTCCGCAGTACACCAGAAACTTAATTATGCTACAGATCTACACAATTTGTAACATAAAAACCTATCTAGAATGACTATTATAGTACAAATATACTATACCTCCCGTGAGGTGCTTTAAAAATGAATATCTTCAAGAAGAAGCTAGTTTCTATGGTTGCAAGTATAGAAATTCTTCTAACTGGCAGGAGTCCCTTAAAAGAGGCACTCCAGAAGATAGATAGGATAAATGCTACAAACTCAACCGATTCCCAGAAGTGCTTAGTTATCATGGACAAGCCTATTGAGCAGCCTAAGACGAATGACCTTCAGACGGAAAAGAAAATGTCTATTAATTACCGAGAATAACCATACCATCTCAACAAAATTAGCGACTTAACTCCAAATCTAAAGGCAATATCCATCTTCTAGTTGGAGACAAAGACAATCGTCCTCTTCTAATCTGAATTTAACCGGTGATCTTTCTCCGGCGATGGTTCAGGAAGATGGGCAGTTGATGGCAAATCAGTGGCATGAAGAACTAGATGATGTCATTCGTGGAGTATCAGGGGGATTTTTGTTTGGCATTCCCCTGCTTTACACGATGGAAGTTTGGTGGATTGGGTCGTCGGTTTCCATGCTGCGGGTGGCGCTGGCGATCGTACTCACTTTTGGGATTGTATTTATCCTGAATCGCACGGCAGGATTTCGCAAAACTGGAGATACAGATGCGGTCAATGCAGCGATGGATACGGTGGAGGCAATGGCGATCGGGATTATCTGTGCCGGACTGATCTTATTCCTATTGCAAGAAATCACCCTGGAAACTCCGCTGAATGAAGCCATTGGCAAATTGATTTATGAAAGTATGCCATTTACGTTAAGAGTGGCCCTGGCGAATCAGTTTTTAAGCGGGAAAGATGATGAGGGCGGAAATCCCAGAGCCTCTGAACCACGGGGAGCGAAAGGAAAATCTCAACAGGGAACCCTCAGCGCCACCCTCTCTGATATCGGCGGGACATTGATTGGAGCGCTGATTATTGCCTTTAACATTGCTCCCACCGATGAGATCCCCATGCTGGCCGCAGCCGTTCATGGCCTCTGGCTCCTACCCATCATGCTTGCTTCGCTGGTCATTTCCTATGCGATCGTCTTTGAAGCCGGATTTGCCAATCAGCAAAAGCGACAACAACAGGAAGGGATTTTTCAGCGTCCTGCCAGTGAAACGGTAATGTCCTACCTAGTCTCCCTGGTAGCTGCCGCTTTGATGCTGGCGTTTTTTGACAAACTGAATGGGGAAGATCCCTGGTCAGTCTGGCTCAGTTATTCCATTTTGTTAGGCTTGCCCGCAACGATCGGTGGGGCAGCAGGACGGTTAGCGGTATGACTTCAACCCAACAAGACAAAATTACTCAAGATAAATATCGCCGTCCTCCTCGCAGTACAGCAGAGTGGGCGACATTCGGCCTCGCGTCCCTGATTCTGGGGACGATCGCTGGCTTGGTCGTCTACTCCTGGGCCACGGAGGGCGATCGGCCTCCTACGCTGGAAGTTCACCAAACCGAATCCATCCGTCAGGAAAACGGTCAGTTTTACATTCCTTTCGAGGTTGTCAACACCGGAGGGCAAACAGCCGAGTCGGTTCAAGTAATTGCCAAATTGAAAAAGAACAACGAGGTAGAAGAATCCGGCGACCTGCAAATCGATTTCCTGGCCCAAAACGAAACGGAAACAGGAGCCTTTGTCTTCAAAGAAAATCCCCGCAGTGGCGAACTGACGTTACGAATCGGGAGTTATAAGGTGCCGTAGGGCAGGGAAAGAGATTCCATTCTATGTTCTAAATGGAGACTGACTTCCTCCGGATTCAAGAAGAATCTGCTGAAGATGTTGATGACAAGACCAGCATAGGAGATCAAGAGATGGGCATTGAAAGTCTCTCATCATATGACCCCGAAAATATTGCAAAGTCCAGAAAGCAAGTACGAAGTGGTTCCGGTACATCTGGTGGGATAAAAGTATCTCGAGAGGTATTAGAACGAGAAAAAGCTGAAAAAGCTGCAGAAGAAGCTAAACTTGCCAGGATGACAGAAGTTGAGAGGGCAGCATATCGGGCTGCAAAGGAAGCTAAAAAGCGGGCTGAGAGGGAAGCTCCAGGTTTTATAGATCCTGAAGATCTTTAACTGGCATCTTTCACAAATTCTGCTATTGTCGGCTTTCATCTACTCCTGCTAAGTAACGTGAGTTCGGGTCTAGCTAAACGTTAGAAAGCCTGACAAGCGATTACCGATCGCACCGATCGCAATGCCCGCACCGAAATCCCTCTGCATCAGACTGAAAGCCGAAGGCCTGGAGCAGAAATTGCCAGCGGCAGGTGTGAGTATTCAGATAAGTGGTCATCTGCTGGGTAGCGTGAAGTTGCGATCGCCCCACCTGATCCATCTGCGTCTGAGATTTAATCTGGTAGTGAAAGGGATCAAGCCAGTCCAGTGTGCCGACGCTGTGAAGCAGGGAAAGGGCGATCGCTCCGTTCTGAAATTGACGGCTGACCTGACGTACTTCTCCCTGCTGGGGTAATTTGCGGACTAACTCCTGGGCAAGGCGATACTGCTTCTGGGTCTGGTCGGTGAAATACTGCTGTCGCTGTTTGTCCTCCGGGTCGAGCCAACCTGTGGGTTCACTGATGAGGGTTAGAGCGATCGCGGGGAGGCCATCCCGTCCCGCCCGGCCAATTTCCTGCACGTATTCAGCCAATAAAGTTGGAGCATGGAAATGGATCACCCAGCGAGTGTTCGGCTTGTTGATACCGAGGCCAAAGGCATTGGTGCAGACGACAAATTGTAGAGAACCGTTGAGCCACTGTTGCTCGATCTGTCGTCGTTCGACCGGAATCAGGCCCGCATGGTAAGGAGCGGTTTGAAAGCCTTGCTGAGTCAGCCACTCGGCCAGGGTTTCGCTATCTTTACGGGTGCGGACATAAACAAGTCCGGCCTGTCCCTGCTGCTGGCGAATGAATTGGAGTGATTGCTGTCGTCGCTGACGGGCACTCCAGACCTGTTGCACTTTCAAGTGAAGATTGGAGCGATAGGGAGTCTGGCGGAAGCAGTGCGGATTGTCCAGTTGCAGAATCCGTTGAATGGTTTGCTGAGCCTCCGGATCGGCTGTGGCGGTAAAAGCGGCGATCGCAATCTGACTTCCTTCAGGCTTATGCTTCAACAAGGCTGGCCTTACCGTTCCCAGTCGATAGTAAGCAGGTCGGAAGGTTTCGCCCCATTGCACCAGACAGTGTGCCTCATCCAAAACGAGAGCATTGATGGCTAGATTGGGCATACATAGCCGCTCCCAGATTGCCGAACTGAATAAGGTTTCCGGAGAAACGTAAAGGAGGCGCAACCGTTGCTGCTCCAGTGCCCACAGGACTTTTTGCTTCTGGGATTTGGGCAATTCGCTGTGCAGTAAGGCGGCGGGAAGATTGCGATCGCGCAACTCCTGCACCTGATTTTCCATTAACGCCACCAGGGGAGAAACAACCAGGGTTAAGCCCGATCGCATCAGTGCCGGAAGCTGAAAACAAATGGATTTTCCGCCTCCCGTCGGCATCACCACCAGCGCATCCTGCCGATTCAGCAAACACTGGACAATCTCCTTCTGGGGTGAACGAAATTCTGAATAGCCAAAGATTCGTTGCAGTTCCGCCTCGATCGACGGATTGGATCTTCTGGGAATTGATGAAGAAGCCATAGTTGTGATGCACCTTGAATGGCTTCAGTATTCCCCAGAGAGATTTTGGATTTGCGATTTTGGATTCTGGGGCCGCTACTGACGACCCGTCCACTGCCACGCAGTTAACGAGCTTTCCACACAAGAGCTTATATGTTCTCTGCCCAACCAGGAATGACTCAGAACTATCTTAAGAAGCCGCCTTTTTGCGGGTACTGGTGGTTGCCGTTGTCCGTTTAGTGGTCGTTTTTTTAGCCGCCGTTTTAGTGGTAGAAGCCCGCTTTGTCGTAGTTTTCTTAGTCGTTTTTGGCTTTTCGTCTTCAGCCGTATCCGAGGCCGCTTTCTTGCTACTGGCTTTAGTGGCTTTCGTCGATTTGCTGGATTTACTGGATTTCTTGGTGCTAGCCTTCGCTGCCAGCGCTGCTAACGCCGTTTCCAGCGTGATTCCCTCTACCGTCTGGCCTTCGGGAAGAGAGGCATTCACCTTGCCATGCTTGATATACGGCCCATACGGCCCATCGTAAATATTGATCGGTTCCTCATCGTCTGGATGCACGCCTAACTCGCGTAAGGGTTTAGCCGCGGCTCGCCGTCCCCGTCCCGCTTTGGGTTCTGCCAGGAGAGCCAGAGCACGTTCCAGGGTGATAGTGAGCACGTTATCGTCACCTTTTAAGGAGCGGTATTCCTTGCCCTCTTTCCCCTGGTCATGCACCACATAGGGGCCAAATCGTCCCAGACTGGCCTGAATTTTGCTGCCTGTTTCCGGGTGCAATCCTAAAGTGCGGGGTAAGGCCAACAGTCCCACGGCCATGTCTAACGTGACATTCTCCGTCGTCACGCCTTTGGGAAGGGAAGCCCGTTTGGGTTTGGGATTATCTTCTGTGACATCACCCAGTTGAACGTAAGGGCCATAGGCTCCAATCAGCACGTAAATAGGTTCTCCCGTTTCTGGGTGGAAGCCGAGTTTTTCTGGGCCTTCGGTTTTCTGGCGCAGTAGAGTTTCGACCTGTTCTGGATCCAGGTCAGAGGGGGTCAGATCTTTGGGGATCGAGGCTTTCACCGTGCCCTCGTCGCCTTCCACTTCCAGAAATGCCCCGTAGCGACCAATCCGCACTTTCGCGTCGAGATTTTCCAGTTCGATCGTTCGGGCCTCAGTCGGATCAATATGGCTTTCCCGTTCCTTCACCTGAGTCTCCAGACCCGATTCACCCAGGTAGAACTCTTTCAGGTAAGGCAACCAGGCCACTTCCCCGGTCGAAATATCGTCGAGGGTTTCTTCCATGCGAGCCGTGAAACTGGTATCGACTAGATCGGGGAAGTGTTTCTCTAATAAAGAGGTGACAGCAAAGGCGGTGAAGGTAGGCACCAGGGCATTGCCGACCATCTGAGCATAACCCCGATCGATAATCGTCCCAATAATGCTGGCGTAGGTACTGGGACGACCAATGCCTTCACTTTCCAGGGTTTTCACCA
>JBBIQC010000266.1:0-6630 GCA_037442585.1 Oscillatoriales cyanobacterium bin_317 | reverse complement strand
GGCTTTACCCTGACTGAATTGCTGGTGTCGATGATCATCGGGGCTTTTCTGGTTGCCTTACTGTTAGGCTTTGTCGTTGAGGTGACTCAGAATAACCAACAGGATGCCGCCCGCAGCCAGGTACAGCAGGATATGCAGGCGGCGATGGACTACATCACTCAGGATTTGCGGGAAGCGGTTTTCGTTTATAACGGTCAATGCCTCCAGGGAAATGGTACGCCAGCCAGCACTCAGGACTTAAAAACAATTTGTCCCGGTGTGATCAATCACATCCCAGCTTCCATGACCCAAGATGGCAGAGTTCCGGTTCTGGCCTTCTGGCGGACTGAACGCCTACCTAAAGGAATTCGCGATTTATGTAGTGCTCAGGCACCCAATTTAGATGACACAGATCAGAATAATAATCCCACCAATCCTTTAGTGCTGGCGGGCGTTCCTTGTATTTCTGGAAACAGCTATTCTCTGGTTGTCTATGCGCTTGATCCTAGCAATGCCGGTAACATCTGGCAGGGCAAGACCCGAATCATTCGTTATAAGTTAAGCCAGTTTACTGACAGTGCAACGACGGCCAATGATCAAACGCCTGGGTATGTAAATCCCTTAAATAGCCCTGATTCAACTTTTCAGCAGTGGCCCTATGGCACCAGACCAGATAAAAGTTTTGGTTCCTTACAAACCACTCGCCCAAGCAATCCATCAATGGCGCTGGTTGATTCTGTCGATAATGTAGGTGCACCTGGTGTCACCCCCAACTGTGAAGAGTTTGCCCCAACAGTAGTTGGCAATCCAAATAAAGATCCTAATGATATTGCCAACGCCTTGAGTCCAACAAATACTAATAATCGTGCATTCTATGCCTGTGTTCGTAATGGAGGGATCGGTAACGCCGCCCCTAAAGCAGGAGAGAATCAGGATGTTTTGATTTCCTTAGTGGGTAATGTCACGGGTCAAGCAGGCTTTGCGCCACAGAACGATAATGAGGGTCGCTTAACACCTCTCCAAACCCGTGTTCTGGTGCGGGGTGTGGTGAATAAAGTTAATCCAACAAGTTAGATCGGTTTGGGAGTCATGGGAATGAAGATGAAACGGTTGAAAACTCGGCTTAAACGCTCCATTGCAGGGTTTACGCTGCTGGAAGTGCTGGTAGTGATCATCATTATTGCGATTCTATTTGCGATCGCCGCACCCAGTTGGAACATTGTGATGAACCGCCAGCGGGTAAACGTCGTCCGAGATCAGGCTACTCAACTGATCCGGCAGGCTCAGGCGGACGCTCGCCGCACCCACACGGCAAGAATCGTAGTCTTTGATAACTCCACTGGAGTTCCCAGAGCTGCCGTCGTTCCCCAAACCTTAGATACGAATACTGGGCAAACTTCCGGCTTCATTGCCAATCCCACCACCACCATTAATAATTGGCAGACTTTAGGCAATGGAGACATTAAAGCTAATGCCCTGGATTTCTCGACGGTTCCTGTAGATGCCAATAACCCTCAAGGTGGTCAACTGGTTTTCAACAGTAATGGTGCTGTTGATCCGCTTTCCGAAAGTGCGGCTTCAAAGGATTCCAGCAATCCGAGCATTTTTACAGTCAACATCACCCAGGCAAAGACTTCTGTGAATACCCGCAAATGTGTGATAGTTACTACCCTGTTGGGTGCGGTTCGTCAGGCAGAGGGAAGTAGTTGCCCAACTTCTTAGAATTATGAAATTGACTTCTCTCTCTGATTTGTCTGCGGAATTTGTCTCGCATAATCCAGAAATTCAAAAAAAGGTGATGTTGCGTCCGGGCGACCTTCCCCACCTGACCAACTTCTCTCAGGCACGCTTAGCCCCTGGTCAAATTGCCTCTGCTCACCATCATGTTGATATGTACGAAGTCTTCTTCGTCATCTCCGGCACGGGGGTAATCACCATCGATCGCACTCCCTATGCCTTAACCCCTGGAGTCTGTGTTGCTGTTGAACCGGGGGAGCATCATGAAGTTAAAAACACCGGGAACGACGAACTAGTCTTAACCTATTTTGGGGTATTAGCTTAAGAATCAAGCCTTGCTGTTAAGAAGATTCTTGAGAAAGAGATTACCCCTGTACGGGCGCAGCATTCGGCCAAGGATTTTCGCCTGTTGCCAAAGGAGAACTACCGAATGCTACGCCCCTACAATTTCCCAATATCAACTTTTTGGAAATTGCCTAAATTCCAGACCCGTCCAGGAACTCTTCGATAACTCGATCGCGCAGGCGACAATTCCCTGCAACTGGAGCTTGAGTGGGAGCGTCATTGAGCCAGCGATTCAGCAGGGCATGATTGGCAGGCGAGACTCCGGCGATCGCTGGAACAGGAACCGCCTCTTGGGATTTCTGCAATGATTGCACCTGTTGTTCTAAAGATTCGATGCGATCGACCAGGGCACGAATCACCTGGGCCTCTGAATCAGGCAATCGGCCATGCTCCAGAGGCTCGACCCGTTCGCCAGAACGATAAACAATCCGGCCTGGAATCCCTACCACTGTGCAATCCGAAGGGACATCTCGCAGTACCACCGATCCGGCTCCAATGCGGACATTATTGCCAATTAGCAGGTTGCCCAGCACTTTAGCTCCGGCTCCCACCACCACATTTTCTCCTAATGTCGGATGCCGCTTGCCGCTTTCCTTCCCCGTACCTCCCAGAGTGACTCCCTGATAGATCAGGACGTAATCTCCGATAATCGCTGTTTCCCCAATGACTACTCCCATGCCGTGGTCAATAAAAACGCCTCGACCAATTTGGGCACCAGGATGAATTTCAATCCCTGTCAGAAACCGGGCAATATGAGAAATTAGACGCGGGATAAACGGCAAACCCAGGACATACAGCCAGTGGGCAAAACGATGGAACAAGATTGCCTGCAAACCGGGATAGCAAAATAGAACTTCCAACCAGTTACGGGCGGCTGGGTCACGCTCAAAAATAATCCGAAAGTCTGCAATTAAAGTAGATATCACGGCAATCTGCACCTCGCTAGGAGCTATTTGGATCTATATTAACGCCGCAGGGACAAGCCGAATAGACGTAAGATCCGGGAAACCAATGAAACCTGAAGCTGCGGCAATGAAGGAATGATTAAGTTTGAAAAGTTATTTGTCAGGTAATATCTTGCTCTGAGACACTCCCTTCCGATTTCCACAGTCAACAAAGCTCTACAAGCGAACTAAACCTTGTCCAAGTCCAGAACCGGCGTTTCTCTGATTGGAAAACGATCGTTCTCTAGCTGGACTTGGTTTAGAGTGGTTTTAGGAAAACTGAATAGAACTTTAAGGATCGTTCAATGGAACTGGGAATTTTATTTATTTCGGTGGTTATTTGCAGTCTGATTACACTTGTGCTTCTAGCTCCTATACACGCATTGGCGGCTCCCCATGTACCGCTCTGGACGGGATTGGCGATCGCCTTGCCCCTGTTAGCCTGGTTACTGAAGGACTGAAACCGCGAATCTGGAAGCTGGGCTGGGAACACTGGGAAGGAGTTACAGCAATTCTCACCCATGACGGCGCATTCTCTTAAGAACACGCGTTCTTCTATTCAACACTGGCAATCTACCGGGCACCCTACTGAAGCTGAAACGACCCTACATCATCTACTGCAAACCTTACAGGTCGGAGTCGTAATTCTCGGAGTAGACACCAAAATTTTGCAGTGTAACCCTGCGGCACTGGCAATTTTAGCCGTCCAAGAACGGGATCTTCTAGGAAAAACTCTGTGTGAACTGAACTGGCAAATTGTAGATGAAAATGGTTCTCCCCTAACGCATGGGAACAAATCGCTGGATAATGCCGCTTTAGCTCAACAACCCCTCCGCGATCGCATTTTGGGAGTTGATTCCATAGCCTGTGGAAACCTCACCTGGCTACGGGTGAATACCACGCCTCAACTGGCAGCGGATGGGGCATTGCAATACCTGATTTGCAGCTTCTGCCAGATTACAGATCAGGCTCATGCCGATGTCGCTCTGCAGCAGAGTGAAGCCCGTTATCGCTCCGTTATCAACAACATTCGAGAAATTATCTTCCAGACGGATCACGAAGGTTTCTGGACGTTTCTCAACCCAGCCTGGACAACTGTGATGGGCTTTTCTGTGGAAGAAAGCTTAAACACCTGCTACCTCGACTATATCCATCCTAGCGATCACGATCAGGTCATCCAACTCTTTTGGCCTCTGATCACCCGTGAGCAGGAATACTGCCGCCATGAAATTCGCTGTCAGACCAAAACAGGAAACCTCTGCTGGCTGGAGGTGTATGCCTGCGCCGCTCTGGATCCAGAAGGAAATGTCACCGGAGTCTTGGGCGTGCTCAATGATATTACTGAGCGGAAACGAGTGGAAGCAGAGGAAAAAAAACAACGAGAACAACTGGCCCAACAAAATCTGGCCCTGGAACAGGCACGACGACAGGCGGAACGGGCTTCTCAAATGAAAAGTACCTTTTTGGCCACCATGAGTCATGAAATTCGTACCCCGTTGAATGGCGTGCTGGGAATGGCCAGTCTGCTGATGGATACAGATCTCAATGCAGAACAACAGGATTTTGTGGACACGATCCGGGCCAGTGGGGAAACGCTGCTGTCCCTGATTAATGAGATTCTGGATTTTTCTAAGCTAGAAGCCGGGGAAATGGAGTTGGAAATTCTTGACTTCGACCTGAATACGTGTGTGGAAGAAGTTGCAGATTTGCTGGCTCCTTCGGCCCAGGCAAAAAAGCTAGAACTGGTGATTCTGGTGGATCAAGAATTACCCACCACTCTGAAAGGCGATATCAGCCGACTGCGGCAGGTACTCACCAATCTGGTCAGCAATGCAATCAAGTTCACAACTACGGGAAATGTGGTGATTGAAGCAAGCCTTCAGGCAAAGACTGAGAGCACCGTCACGATCGCTTTCTCTGTCCTGGATACGGGTATTGGCATCCCACCAGAGGCTCAGCAGAAGCTATTCAAACCCTTTTCTCAATTGGATGCGTCTACCACCCGACGCTATGGGGGTACGGGCTTAGGTTTGGCAATTTCCAGGCAACTGGTAGAGCTAATGGGAGGCGAAATTGGGGTCGAAAGCCAATTGGGTGAAGGCTCCCGCTTCTGGTTTACCCTCACGTTTGAACTGCCCCGCGTGTCTTCCCCGCAGCAGGTGCTTCCCCTGTCGCTCAATGGGTTGAAAGCCCTGGTGGTGGATGACAACGCCATGAGCCGCTACATGATTTGTTACCACCTCTCTTATTTAGGTATGACAGTGGATGAAGCGGATGGGGCACTGGGAGCACTGGAAAAATTACGGGATCAGGCGGCGATCGCTGCTCCTTATCACCTCGTAATTTTAGAGAGGCAACTGCCAGAGATGGATGGGGAAGCACTCGGCCATCAAATCAAGTCGGATCCCTTGCTCCAAAACACTCACCTGATGATGATGGCAACCCTGGATCAGCATGAAGAGGCTCGTAGAGCGCTGGAATCTGGTTTTTCAGCTTATCTGGTCAAACCTGTTAAGCAATCTCGGTTACTTGATGGTGTGTTGAGCATCTTAGATAAAACCATCAGTCCCCTGAAAACGGACTCCGTTGTTCGCTGTCCTTTTCCTGGCTCTCAGCCTCCACAGGAACTCAACCAGCCGCCGCTCAAACTCAAGATTTTGTTGGTTGAAGATAATGTAGTGAATCAAAAGGTCACGCTCAATCAGTTGAAAAGTCTGGGATACACAGCCGATGTAGCGGCCAATGGGCAGGAGGCATTACAGATGCTAGATCACATTCCCTATGATGTGGTGTTTATGGATTGCCAAATGCCTGTATTAGATGGCTACAGCACGACTCAGGCTATTCGTCGGCTAGAAGGCCACGATCGCCGGATTGTCATTATTGCTCTGACCGCGAATGCCCTGCGAGAAGATCGAGTACGCTGCATCCATGCTGGAATGGACGACTACCTGAGCAAACCCATTTTGAAAGACAAACTGGCCACCAAATTAAATTATTGGAGCCA
Source organism: Oscillatoriales cyanobacterium bin_317 (assembly GCA_037442585.1). Lineage (GTDB taxonomy): Bacteria > Cyanobacteriota > Cyanobacteriia > Leptolyngbyales > Leptolyngbyaceae > Leptodesmis. Next base: position 618 of record JBBIQC010000266.1, on the reverse strand, counting down.
TGTTCTATCTGCCCAATCCACCTGCCCTGCCCAGATGCCCGAATCATCATCGGTTCCCTCTGGAGGGACGTTTTGCGAAATGTCTTTACCCCATTCCCCCTGCTCTTCGCCAATCGACTGGGCTATTCTTCAGCAAATATGTGATGGTGATCAGGAGTTTGCTCTGGAGCTATTACGGGTGTTTGCGGAGGATACCCAGAGCCATCTGGCCATCCTCACAGAGGCGATCGCCACCCATGATTTTCAGGTAATTGAGCAACAGGCCCACCGCCTGAAAGGAGCCAGCGCCAATGTAGGAGTAACGTCAATGCAAGCGATCGCGACTGAACTGGAACTACAGGCCCGACGATCGATTCTGGAAAACCCAACCCAGCAATTACATGAACTGAATCAAATTCTCAAACAGCTTCAGACCTGCTTGAAAGATTACGAGAATTCTTCAGAGTCAGGAAAAACTTCGGTAGTGGAATAATATTTGATAATCAGCAAGCAGTTCCGGTCATCTTGCACCCGGGTATAACTTAACTTATCTGCAATCCGCTCCATCAGCCTGAGTCCTCTACCGCCCTCGGCTTCACTGTCCAATTCCTTGGGCATACTCGCAAGCCGCTGAACCAG
>JBBIQC010000265.1:3643-6641 GCA_037442585.1 Oscillatoriales cyanobacterium bin_317 | reverse complement strand
AAATCGACATGATTTCAGGCTTGTCTTCCCATTGGTAAATCTGAGTCCAGAGGGGACGCCCCAACCGTGCCGCTTCAGCATACCAGGCTTCTTCCCGGGGATCGTAAGTCTTAACGGCATCTAATTTGGTACGGTTGCCCTGCTGATCAGTTTGATACACATGCAGCTTACCCTGGGTCGCTGACTGAGACACTTCGTTAATCAGCAAATTGCCATTATCTAACCGTTCTACACCGATAAATTCACCGTCTTTATTGGCAAAGTTGCTATAGCCAATATTAAAGACCTTCATTTGTTTCCAGAAGTATTTTCCCAGTCGGTTGAAATCCTGCAGATCAATCATGCCCAGATCGATCGCATCCAGGTTGATCTGGTTAATTTGATGGGGCACACTCAAGTAAGCATCCAGGTGAGTTGAGACACGCTTACCTGCCTCTGTTTGTAATTGCCCAGCCAGTTCGTTCACTGCCTGCTGCCCATTGCGAATAGACAGCCAACCTGTGAGTCCAACGGCGGTGACGATCGGTACAACAAACGCCGTCACAATCAAAACACGAATACTCACTTTGTCTCGCAGATCTAATGCCGCAACTCTGGATGTTTTGGGCGGTATTGAGATGGAAGTGGTCTGGGAAAGATGAGAACCAACAGTTGATTCTGGTTGCAGGGTTGTCATAGGGCAATTCTGAGTGGGGTTAGGCAAGGGTGAGTAGCGTTATGGATCATTGGGGAACTGTTTCGGCGGGAACGGTTACAGTGATATCTGCGATCGCAGGCGACTTATTTTGAACTGCCTCCATTGGATTAGCGTCAGGATCGTCAGGTAACTGGAAGAATTGCACCGTTTGCAGGAGCTGTGCCGCTAAAGCATCCATTTGCTCCGAACTTTCCCGAGCAACCTGAGTGAGTGTGGCTGTTTTATGGGCCAGTCCGGTAATCTCTTGCATCACCTGTGCCGTCGCTTGTGTTGCTTGCATAATTTGACGACTGAATTGATTCACCGCCTCACCCGCCTGTCCCGCATCACCTGTGATGTTCTGTACCGTCTGGAAGACCTGGTTGGACTGCTCAACGCCTGTTGTAAACTGTCTCACCAGTTCACCCATACTTTGGACATCCTCATCCACCGATGCAACCGCGCTATGAATTTGGGCACTTCGTTGTTCCAGGTGCGTTAATCCTTCACTGGTTTGTTGGGCCAATTTGTTAACCTGATCGGCAATGGAGTCAAATTCACGAGCGACCACTACAAACTGTCTGGGATCGCGCTGCTCTGAAGCTCTGGCCGCCACCAGTGATGCATTCAGCGACAGGGTTTGGGTAATAAAGGCAATCTGGCTTTGGTTTTGCACAAATTGATCGGCTAAACCCACAAATTCTCCAAGGGTTTTCATCCGCTGAACAATCCGGTTTGTCCCTTCTTGCAAAACAGTAATGCCTTGTGTCAACGCATCGATCGCTGCCTGCCCCCGCACCAATGTATTCGATACAGTTTGCAGCGATTCATTGGATATTTTGACCCGCTCCGCAGAACCCTGAGCCGCTTGTGCCACCTGTCCCGTTAAGCTCAACACCTGAGTAACGGCCTGAGCCTGCAAATCAGCATTATCAGCAACGGTTTCAATCAGGGCTGTTTGTTGGTTGGCAGACTCCGATACCTGATGCGCAGCTACTAACACCTGGTTCAACACATAAGAGAACCGTTCGATTAATCGGTTAAAGGTATCCGCCACCAGGCCAGTAGCCCGATCGCTGACTTGTGCCTGAGTGGTTAAGTTTCCTTCTTCCACATCCGAAACAACATCCAACAACTGGCTAACTTCCTGCTGCAAAAATTCACTTTCAAGCACGATGGCCACCAGGCTGGCCACCCCAGTCACAAAAGTTTGTTCATTGGCCTGCCAGACTCGAGCCGTCTGCCCATGTTCGCATTGAACAAAGCCTACTGTCCGGTTGGCGATTTGAATTGGCAAAGTCAACAGTGCCTGGGTATCTGACAAGAGTAATCCATCGGCCAGTAAGGGGTGGATCGTTGAGTCTGCGTGGACGTTGTTGACGGCGACAAAGGGGTGGGACTGCAGGTTCTGAAAATACTCCAGCGCCTCAGCGGTATGAATTAGCTCTCCATGAGAGTGTTGTTGCAGGCTCTGATTATAGCGATCGAGGCAGGTCAGATGACTGCGATCGGGACTGTAAAGCCAAATACTCACTCGTTCTAATTGCAGAGTTTTGGCGATCGCCTCTGTAAAGCAACCCGCAGCGGCTTTCAAGTTGCCTTGCACGACGGCTTCATTTCGAGCCAGATCCGACAGGACATCATTCTGTTCCTTCAGTCGGGCTTCATTCTGGCGCAACGTTTTCAGCAGGATCTGCAACTGATCCGCCATCTGGTTGATATTGGTGCCCAGAGCCGCTAATTCATCTTCTCCCTTGACCATAACCCGCGTATCCAGCTTGCCTTCACCAATTTGTTTCACGGCTTGTGCAGCAGCCACAATCGGACGCACGGCTCGGTTAGTCAAATAAGCAGCCAGCAAAGTGGCAATCAGGGCGGTTGAACCAGCTCCAATCAAAATCACCAGCAACTCTTGCCGTTGTGCGGCAAATGCTACAGACAAATCCGTTGCCAGCGCCACACTCCAATTCAGGTCGGGTAATCCTGCCAGTTGCGTTGGCGGCACATAGGTCACAAATTGGCTGGCCGATAGCCTCGAATGCTGAGCCACAATACTGCCAGCCTGCTTTGCCTTGGTCAGTGTCTCAATTCCGGGGAAAATGGTTTCAATCCGTTGTTCCTGATGGATTGTGTTTTCCTTAATCGTCGCGCTAGATCCATTTGATTTTGTCTGGTTCGTATACTGACCTTCTGGGCCGTAGAAGGCTTTTCCAGACGCATTAATCAGGTAATACGATCGCCCTGCTTGAGGTTTTAAGGCTGGAATCAATTCGCCCAGTCGATTGACTGGAATACGAGCGCGAACTGTACCAATAATTTCTC
>JBBIQC010000265.1:0-3633 GCA_037442585.1 Oscillatoriales cyanobacterium bin_317 | reverse complement strand
TGCCGCTGTGTAGATACTAAAGATGCCGGAGCTCGTTGAGATCAAAGGCTGGCTGATAACAGGTTGTCGAGTGCGGAGTGCCTCTTTGATGTAGCTGCGATCGCTGTGATTTCCTAAAGGTGGCACTCCTTTCTCTTGAGCAACACCGATCGGATCACCGTTCAGGTCAAAAACCGCAATGCTGTTATACACGGGATAGGCTTTCAAAAATTGTTCCAGTGCTTTTGATTTCTCCCTGGCCGTCGCTGTTTCCCGCCGCCGAGAATTCGTAAAAATATCCAGATTTGAGATGGCTATAATATCACCATAACGTTCCCACATATATTGATTAAGGTGACTTTGCACACCACTGGCCAGCAGAGTTTCATGTTTCTCAAGCTCGGCGCGGCTCACCTCACGGACGACTAGGAACGCCGTTGTCCCCACAATAAAGACGGGTAAAGTACTCATTGCAACGGCTAGCAATGTTCCCTTGACACGCAGGCTCAAGCTGCGCCAGCGCAGGGAGGAGGGGCGCTTTGAACCTGGATAGAATTTTGTCTGGCCCGCACTTGTAGAGGATTGAATGGCTGAATTGACAACAGAGGGCTGCATAGATCTCCTTAGGCTAATGTTGTGCAATGGCATTCCGAATTGGATGGGGGACTGGGTCTTTACCCTCCGTTTAGCGACACGGTTGCCAGATATGACTCGGTACATCTGAGAGCTGGAACACACGCTGTTTGGATAACGGTTGGGCGGTAGGGCTACTCACTACTTCCTCAACAACAATGCCGATGCCAGCCAACTGATGGGTAGCCTGACCCAGATGGATAACTGTGAGCGTTTCTTGCATTGCCCTGAATCGCTTATCCTGATCCAGTGCTTCTGATAGCAAAACGTGGGCTGAAATTAAGGGAATAACCTGACCTTGACGATAAATCAGCCCCAGTAGCATTGGGCCATAAAAGGGTAAGGACAAAATCTTCGATCGCTCCACCAACAGAATTTCAGCCACCCAGTGAGAAGGGAACGCCAGTTGCTGTTGCCCTACCTGAGTCAGAATGTGGCGACTTTGCAAAGAGGCTAAAGGAAGCAGCGTTGCCTCCGGATCACGAGGTGCATTGACATTGATATCCATAAGGATTTTGAGTACTTAATTCAGTCAGCAGGTGGGTGGGATAAACGTTAGATGATCGGTCTTTTGTCCTTGAGTCCTTAGCCTCTTGTCCTTGGCAAGGAACTCAAACCAATGACCAACAGCTAAATTTTTTGCAAGGCTTGTTCAAGACGCTCTCGAGAAACGGGTTTGGTCAGATAGTCATTTGCACCAGCGCGGTTGAGGCCGTAATTGATTTCAACAGGAGTAGTTTTACTGGAACAGACAATCACATGCTGGTCGCTTGTTTGTTGGTTCAGCCGCAGTTCTCTAAGGAATTTATAGCCATCTTTTCCAGGCATGACAATATCGAGAAAGATAGATGAATAACTGCCTGTTTGTAGTTTTTCAACTATTCCCGCTGTACTTTCATAGGCTTCAACTTCGTGCCCCATTTCTTCCAGTAAAGACATCAGAAAGCGACGATCGACAGCACTATCATCAACAATTAAAAATCGCATGGATTCCCTCCTAAATTAAACCTGTTTCCCAGTTCAATAATGGTTACTAGCTGGTGCATAGAACAACTCTTAACTTAAACTCTCGATCTGATGTGACGGATGGGATGGCACCAGTTCTGTTAACAATGAGCGAAGTTCTGTACAAAATTGAGATATTTCATGGGAGGCCAGGGGTTTACTTAAGAAACGACAACCACTCCAGCGTGCTCGCCAGTTATTAGACAAAGTTTTTTCGGCAGTTAACATCACTAAAGGAACCGTCACCAATTCAGGGTGACGACGAATTTTTTTGACCAGATCAAAACCAGTAATACCAGGCATATTGATGTCCAGAAAGATGGCAGCAGGATGGGAAATCGCCAGGGCTTGCAGAGCTTCTTCTGGATCCAGGAACGATCGCACAGTATATCCCCAACTTGTTACCAAACTCTCAAATTGTTTCAACATTAAAGGAGAATCATCAATGATAAAGATTTCGGGATTAGCTGCATGAGGAGGTGATGATAGGGTAACCAGATTTTCCTTAATCAAATTGGCAAAAAATATCGCTACCTCTAGGGAGTCTTGAGCCAGACTACACGCAATTTCATTGATGGTCTTGCCATTAGCAACTAACAGCTTCAAGCGCTGTTTCTGTTCATTCGTTAATTGAGAGGCGTTGGCAGACTGCCAATTCAGGGCAGGTACACTGTCCATCGGCACTATAGGTTGTAGCTTTTGCCACCAGAGTTGCCGTTCTTTAACTTTAACCAGTAAATCCTGGATTGCAAATCCCAGAATTGGAGCTTGAATTTCTAACTGAGAAAAGGGTAGAAATTTTGCCTGCCCTGAATATTGAAGTAAATAACTATCAAAATCTGCTAGAATTTTTAGCTGTAATGCCTGTTCTAATTCCTCTGAATTAATTAAGTTGAGGTGGTATAGTTTCTGTAGCAGAGCAAGAAATAGATTGGATTGTGCATCCTGTTCTGCTTGAGCAAATTGTTGCTCCAAAGTCAGGATAATCTGCTTTACATCCGTACTATTTAGACGAGCAACATAGCGTTGCAGTGTCTTCAGAAACTCCCTCCAGGAAATCTGTTGATTTCCCGAAAAAACGACCCGTCCCTGAGATAAACCGAGATACCACGGCTCGATCGGATAAGCATCCCGTTGATCAGTAAATTCAAATAGCCAATATCCTGTGAGATTATCCGTAGATAACTGGCTCAACCTGTGCGGTAGCTCATGGGGGCGAAATTGAAAGCTATAGGTTTCTAGTGCGGCCATAGATAGCTAGTAGAGCAACTAAGATTTTACATTGTGGATTCAGGTAAGGCTGAAAACTAAGTGCGGAGATGTCACAAAATCAATGGTTTTAAACCTTGTCCAAGTCCAGAACCGTAGTTTCTCTGATCGGAAAACTCCAGTTCTCTAGCTGGACTTGGTTTAGTAATTAAGCATCATAAATTTAAGATGTTTCTCTTAAGAGATTCACCTGATAAAATACTGGCACAGTTCAGTAGTAGGAAATAGGTAGCCAGGTTGCTTAATCTTGAGCAGAATAGCTGGCTTGCATCCCAGGATTTAACAAGCCAATATCCTTCAATACTCAAGGGAGAACACCCTCATACCTCTATGGCAAACAGTGCTTTCTAGAGGCAAGATCAAAATCTGTTTTGGAGAAGCACACCCTTACTTAGAGGGTAGACAGCACACCTTAAAGCCCAGTGGAATTTAGGCAGACTTTTACTACGCAGACGAAAAAGCTTATTTTGACAATACTCCAATTTGACAACCCAGTCAGTATTATTTCTGTATTTTGCATAATCTTTACACTTATAGCCGCTTTCACTGGTATTTACCACACCCTACCCCATCCCCCATCTCAAGACTGTAGCTCACTCATCTGTAAATCGCTGTACTTCAGTCATAGGGTCTTGTTCGACTTAGTAGAGTATGATCAGCGCAGAAATTCTTTTCCTATCTCTCCGTGGCAGGGTACTGGTCTTTTAATGGGTGAGGCAATGGAACCCACGGGTCGTCAAGAGTTCA
>JBBIQC010000264.1:3426-6647 GCA_037442585.1 Oscillatoriales cyanobacterium bin_317 | reverse complement strand
AACTTCCAGCCGCTGATGTCCCGTTGCATTACTATTACAACTACGAGCAGTCCCTGGGGACTTCAATGGTTGATCCACTCTATATGTCTCCGGCTGTTAGCCGTTCTACAGTTGCTTCTACGGGGCAGGATGGATTGTGGTACCAGTTGAAAAAGAATACTCAGTTACATGTAGTGACCGGAGCCAGTTTGGGCGATCGCAACCAGCAACGTCATGTGTGTTTTGACCGCAACTGCCTGGAACAAATCCTGTTACGAATTCAGATGCGGGGCTTGAAGCATAAGATCCGTCGTGAAAAACCCCTAAATTTTCTGGTGAAAGACTACGACGGGAATGTCATTGAAATGGCGGAGGTCTCCAATTAAGTCAGTAGCAAGAGCCATTGGCCAAACCTTTTGCAAGTGACGCATGACCACCCTGCACCGACATAAACCAAAGCTCTGAAAATTGGCGATCGCCATGAGTGAGCCATCGAGATTATTGCTGAAGTTAAGTCAGCGATTATTTGCCAATGAGGCAGAGCAGATTGCGTTTTGCGATCGCCTGATTCATCCTCAGCCCCTGCACCCCTGCATCCTCTGGCGAGATACGAAACCTGATAACTCACCTTTTGACCTGGAGCCACCATTATTCTGGCAACCGGAATTTATCGATCGTCTGGTGCTGGGACAGCAGCCCGGTAAACATCCATTGCATGATCAGGGCGCATTTTACTGTTTAGATTTTTCGTCGGTTTTTGCCATTTCTTCCTTACTTCTACTATCTTCGCCCGTTGAGCGTGTGATGGATGTCTGTGCTGCTCCTGGTGGCAAAAGCATCTTTGCCTGGAGAGCACTGCACCCCCACCTGTTGCTCAGTAATGAGGTGATCGGTAAGCGGACAGGAGCCTTGATTTCTAATCTCAAGCGCTGTCGCATCAGTCCATCTGTGGTTTTGAGTGTGGACTCTAAAATTTTGGCTCAGGAGATTCCCAATACTGCTCAAGTGGTACTTGTAGATGCCCCTTGCAGTGGACAGTCGTTAATTGCCAAAGGTGGAAAGGCTCCGGGTTGCTTTCATCCCGTCACCATTAACAACAATGCCAATCGACAGAAACGCATTCTGGCCAACTCTGCTCAACTGGTTGCAGGTCAGGGGTATTTGCTCTACATGACCTGTACTTATTCCCCAGAAGAAAATGAGCAGGTAGCAGAATGGTTTTTAGAACGGTTTCCTCACTTTCAGGCGATCGCGGTTCCCCATTTATCTGACTACCAATCCCATCTCACCAGGTTTCCGGCTTATCGTCTGTTTCCCCAATCCGGTTTAGGAGCCGGAGCCTTCACTATCCTGCTGCAAAACACCTTAGATGAGCCAGCCAGAAACCTTCCCCCTGATTTTTTAGAACGTAGGAGGGGGCAGAAGCTGTGAGAATGAATAGCTGCTTGGTGCATTCTCACGGAGCGGGACGATCGGCGCTGGGAGCTAGATCCCCAATCTTCAGAGGACTACCAGGAACGAAGAGAAGAAGGCAGTGTCTAGCCCCCCCAGGGAGTGCGTCATTGAGTCAAAGCATGCTGCTGGAGCGGAATCTGAATCACAAATTCTGTTCCCTGGTGAGGACTTGAGAAGCATTCAAGTTTACCACCGTGCTTTTCTACAATGATTTGATAACTGATGGACAGTCCCACCCCTGTTCCTTTGCCGATCGGTTTGGTGGTGAAGAAGGGATCAAAGATGTGGGCCTTCACGTCTTCGGGAATTCCTGGCCCATTGTCCGCGATCGCAATTTCTACCCATTGGTTGTTGGTCAAGGAGGTGCAAATGGTCAGCCGACTGGGATACTCCTGGCTCTCTTGCAGAGTCCGTTGGGCATTGACTTCTTCCAGGGCATCAATGGCATTCGTCAGAATATTCATGAACACCTGATTCAGTTGTCCCGGATAGCATTCCACCAGGGGCAAATCAGCATAATCCTGAATAATTTGAATCGCTGGCCGATCGGGACGGGCTTTCAGGCGATGTTGCAGAATCATTAAGGTACTCTCAATCCCCTCATGGATATCAACAGCCTTAAAGGCGGCTTCATCCATCCGCGAAAAGTTACGCAGCGACAGCACAATCTGGCAAATGCGATCGGTGCCAATTTTCATGGATGTGAGAATTTTGGCCAGATCCGCCTGCAAAAACTCCAGGTCAATATCATCTGCGGCGGCTTGAAGTTCTGGAACCGGATGCGGATAGTGCTGCTGGTAGAGTTGCACCAGGCTCAATAAATCCTGGGCATAACTCTGCACATGGGACAGATTGCCGTGGATGAAGTTCACCGGATTATTGATTTCATGGGCTATACCAGCCACCAATTGCCCCAGGCTGGACATCTTCTCACTGTGAACCAGTTGGAGTTGCACACTTTCTAGCTCTTGCAAAGTTTGCTGCAGGGTCTGAGCGTGTTGCTTGAGTTGAGTCTCCGATTCACGCAATTGCTGGGCCTGGGCCTGGGCTTGCAGCGCACTCTGCTCAGCCTGGGTATAAAGGTTGGATTGTTGAATAGCAATGCCTAACTGGCTGGCTAAGCGATGTAATAGACTGCTTTCCTCCTCCTTCCAGACTCTGGGGTGACTGCATTGATGCACAATCAGCAAACCCCACAATTGATTACACACAATGATTGGCACAATCAAATTCGCCTGCACCTGCAACCGTTGCAAAAATCGGTGATGCTCAGGATCCAGACCTGCTTCCTGAATATTGTTGATGGCTCTGCTTCTGCCATCCCGGTAGTACTCAAGACACTCCCTAGGAAAACAATCATCTGCGGCCTCTCCGATCGTTGGCAACCAGACTCCTGCCACATCTTCCAGGACAACCTGCCCATGCCAATTGGCATCAAATTGATAAATTAATGCTCGATCGGTGGCAAAAATTTTGCGAACTTCACAGACTGCGGTTTGCAGAATTGTTGGCAGATCCAGCGACTGACGAATTTGAGTCGAGAGATGATGCAACAGTTCTGCCTGGGTTGCTAACTCTCTGAATTTAGTCTCCGATTCTTTCAGATGATTCTCCGTTCGCTTGAGCTCTGTTACCTCGTTAAATGTACACACCATCTGGGTGCCAGCAGCATCGGATAGTTGTAACGGAATCGCATTCACCAGTAGGGCGGTTGGCTCCGGGTGGGTTGCAGTTTCAACGTAAACCACCTTATTCCGAACTGGCTGTTTGGCAATGATGGGTTGAAG
>JBBIQC010000264.1:0-3401 GCA_037442585.1 Oscillatoriales cyanobacterium bin_317 | reverse complement strand
CTAAAGACTCAGGATTCGGATTCAGGGAATGGGCCACGACTTGATCCCACAGGTGTTGTAAGTCTGTTTCTGTGGAGAGATTCAACAGATCGAGGACTGCTCGGTTTGATAATTGCACTTGCCCCTCGCCTTCAATCACCAACACTCCTACCTGAATTCCCTGGAGAACTGTTTTCAGATACTTTTGGCTCTTCTGCATGACCTCAGCATAGATGATCTGAGCAGACAGGCGGCGATCGAAAAAAGCGGCCAGCAATGCCAGTCCCAAAATGATCAAGGTGCCAATCACCACAGCACCAGCAAGGGCGACTCCATTTTCAGGAGGCTGTAAGTCTGAATTCAGGATCCTACTGGATGTGGGTGTAAAACAGGCAGCGGCCATCCCGATGTAGTGCATGGTGGGAATCGCTGCTCCCATCACACTGGCAGTCAGGAGCTTTTTCCAGGTCAGATGGGGAGTTGTTTCTTCCCGTAATTGAAACACTAGAAATAGCCCTGCACCAGAGACGACGATCGCAATCAGCATAGAGAGAATCACCAGCCGCACGTCATAGTGCATCACGGCTGACGAATGCATAGCCGCCATGCCAATGTAGTGCATTGAGGCAATCCCTGATCCCATCAACAAGCTGCCCCCTAATAGCCGGAGCCACCCCAGGGTTGGCCGACTGACCAGCAATAGTGCCAGCCATGAGGCAATCATGGCAGGAACAATGGAAACGAGAACGGTCAGGAAGTCGTAATGCACAAGAATGGGCAACCGAAATGCCAACATACCAATAAAGTGCATCGACCAGATTCCTGTGCCCATCGCCACCGCCCCGCCGACCAGCCAAGCCAGTTGTACCCGGTTTTGGGTTGCCGTCACTCTTCCAGCCAGGTCGATGGCGGTGTAGGAGGCTAGAACAGCGATTAACACTGAAACGATGACAAGCTGGACGTTATATCCAGTAGGTAAGGAAGCATTCATAAACCTGAAATGGATGGAGTTCGCAGCTAAAATCTTGGGAAGGCAACGATTTCATGTTCCAGCAGATCATCCCACTGAATACAGTGAATCGTCTTTGCAAGTAGTTTTCCAAAAGCAGCCTGAAGTAATATTCTCTATTGATGCCCTAATTTCTGTAGAGTATTCCCATCCAGCTACGTTGATGAACGATCGGGATGGCATTCCAATTGCAGGAGAGTAAGGGGCAACCACTCGGCAGCAGCCGTTTCTGGCTTTATCTACGCTGAGAAACCCATAATATGAAATGTACTGATTGCAACGATTACTTTTTATATGGGCGAGTGCCATTTGCCCCTACGGGGGATGCAATCACTAATCCAGTGGACTTGATATAACCCCAAATCTTTGGGGAACCGAACAAACTCTGACGGCTAGACAATTCGGAAGATGAAGGGATAGCGGTAGGGCTTATCGGTGACAGTGGCGCAATGGACGATCGCCACGATCGGCATCAATACACTCACAATGGCCAGAATAATCAGGAGCGGAATCCCAATCACCACCAGCGTCAATATCCCAAAAATGATCGCATAGAGGTACAGATTGATGTGGAAGTTAATCGACTCCTTGGCATTTTCTCTGACGATCGGATCATTGGTAAGCAGGAGGATGACGATCGGAATCCCGATGGAGACGATCAGTGAACTAAAAAAGATTGCCCCATGACAGAGCGCGGATAATAACTTGCGTTGTGCTAAATCGTCCATACACTTTCCTGACCTGCTTGCAAGTGCCAGAATTAAACATTGTCCAAGTCCAGAACCGGAGTTTCTCTGATCGGAAAACGACCGTTTTCTAGCTGGACTTGATTTAGATACCCATTCTAGCGATAGGTTTCCGGGCGTTGTTGTTATCTTTAAAGTATTGCTAAACTTTAAGACTCTCCTACTGGTGTGAACGCATGCCCACTGAACTCCAGGCTGAATTGCAAGCTGAAGTTGATCGCCGCCGTAACTTTGCCATCATTTCCCACCCGGATGCCGGGAAAACAACGCTGACTGAGAAACTGTTGCTGTACGGGGGTGCCATTCATCAGGCCGGAGCCGTCAAAGCTCGACGGGCACAGCGCCATGCCACCTCAGACTGGATGGAAATGGAACAGCAACGGGGAATTTCCATCACCTCCACCGTCCTGCAATTCGACTACAAAGGCTTCCAAATTAATTTGCTGGATACACCCGGCCACCAGGACTTTAGTGAAGACACCTACCGAACCCTGGCGGCGGCTGACAATGCGGTGATGTTGATTGACGCGGCCAAAGGTCTGGAACCCCAAACCCGCAAGTTATTTGAAGTTTGCCGGATGCGGGGATTACCGATTTTCACCTTTGTCAATAAGTTAGACCGACCCGGACGCGAACCCCTGGAACTGCTGGATGAAATTGAGCAGGAATTGGGATTACAGACCTATGCCGCCAATTGGCCAATCGGGATGGGCGATCGCTTCAAAGGCGTATTCGAGCGGCGCAGTCGTCAGATTCACCTGTTTGAACGCAGTGCCCACGGTCAACGAGAAGCCCGCGATACAGTGATCGATCTGGGGGATCCAGGCGTAGAGGAACTGCTGGAGCAAGACCTCTACTACCAATTCAAGGATGATCTGGAACTGCTGGAAGAACTGGGAGGCGAGTTGGATTTAGAACAGGTGCATCATGGCCAGATGACTCCCGTATTCTTCGGCAGTGCCATGACTAACTTTGGCGTGGAACCGTTCCTGAATGCCTTTCTGGATTACGCCCTCAAACCCACTCCCCATGCCAGCACCAAAGGCGAGATTGATCCCACTTATCCGGAGTTCACTGGCTTTGTCTTTAAGTTGCAGGCCAATATGGATCCGAAGCACCGCGATCGGGTTGCCTTTGTGCGGGTTTGTTCCGGCAAGTTTGAGAAAGATATGGCCGTCAGTCATGCCCGGACAGGAAAAACCGTGCGCCTCTCTCGGCCTCAAAAGCTGTTTGCTCAGGATCGGGAAGTAATTGAAGAAGCCTATCCCGGTGATGTGATTGGTCTGAATAATCCGGGAGTTTTCGCCATTGGGGACACAATTTATGTCGGCCCGAAATTGGAGTACGAGGGCATTCCATCCTTCTCGCCGGAATTATTTGCCTATCTGAAAAACCCCAACCCCTCCAAATTCAAACAATTCCAGAAAGGCGTATCGGAGTTGCGGGAAGAAGGAGCGGTACAGATTATGTACTCTGCCGATGAGTCTAAACGGGATCCGATTCTGGCCGCTGTCGGACAACTGCAATTTGAGGTGGTGCAATTCCGGCTGCAAAGCGAATACGGTGCAGAAACCTTACTGGAACCCCTGCCCTATTCTGTAGCAAGGTGGGTGGTCGCTGGCTGGCCTGCCCTGGAAAAAGTGGGCCGACTGTTCAATACGGTCACA